>DASXWZ010000388.1:0-18245 GCA_036503375.1 Rhodanobacteraceae bacterium
GGAATCCGCCGGCCGGTATTCGCCCGCGACATAGCGCATCAGTGAAGCTCGTTGCGCCGCGTCCTGCCCGGAGAACGCGCGGGTCAGGTAGAGCGACCGTACTCCGAGCAGCTCCGGGTGCGCCACGAACCCCGGCAACCAGACCGCCACGGCTTCGGGCGCGAGCACGAAGCCATCTTCGGGCACGCTCCTGTCTACCGTCCTGGCAATTTGATATTCGACGGGGGCGACTTTCGGTGCGGGCAGACCGAGCGCCACGCCGTTCGCACTGCGCAGTGTTCCGAAGTGCCAGCCGAATGCGATCGCGAGACCCCCCAGCGCCGCGCAGATACCGGCCGCCAGCGGCTTGGATCGCATGCGCAATGCGCGCTCGATCATGCCATCCAGCGACACGGCGACGAACAACGGCAGCGGCAAGGTCCAGGTCAGCCGCCAGTAAGTGCGAATTCCGACGAAGTGATCGGCCACGATGCGGACCGTGTAGGGATTGAGCACCGCGAGCAGGAAGAAGAATGCGCCGGCGGAAAAATACCGGGCGCGGACCGGATCGCGCACGAAGGCCCACGCGGTGAGTAACGCAACCAACAGCAGCCGCGTGCTCCACACGCCCCAGGTGTCGTCGAGTATCGGCAACACGTCGGGCATGGGGCTGGAACTGACCAAATCTTCCCCCCCGCGCGTGACCGACGCCATCGCCCAGCCTGCGCCGAACACGTAAGCCGAAGCCAGCACGCCCAATGCAAATCGCCGGCTGCTTGCGGTGTTCATTGACCAGCCGCCCGCCAACCCCAGCGCCGCCGCCGCTGGCGCCACGAACAAGGCGCTTGCGCTGATCCCGAGGGCCGCGATCTGGGCGGCGAACAGCACGAGCCAGTGACGTGCGCCGCCATGCCGGGCAAACAGCAACGCGGAACCGGCGATGACGGGAACCATGCCGGTGACCAGGATCGCCTTGCCCTGGAACAGCCGCACGAACGCGAAATTGCCGTAATCGTGGTGCGCTTCGCCCAGTGCCATGATTGCAAGGAACAGGATCAGCAGCATCCACGGCCAGCGCGCGGGCACGATACGCCGCAACAGGTACGCCCAGCCCAAAACAGAAAACGCCGCGAACAACGATGGCAGGACCAGGTACGCGACCAGCAAGTGATCGAGCCCGGTGAGCCGCGCCATCGCCGCAGCCAGCACGTCGTAATTGCTCAGCCGATAGAACTGCAGCAGTATTGGAGTATCAGGCAACCGGTACAACGTGTCGCGCAGGAGCACCGGTTGTTGCGGATAGCGCAGCAGCGTTGCCGAGATGCTTCGGTAAAATGCGTCGTCGGCATCGGGTCGGCTCGCGAAGAGGGTGACGCAGACCGCGGCGGCCGCAACCATCAACACGATCCACGCAGCGTGCTTGCCTGCATACCCGCAAGGTGTCGCGCGCGCTTCGCCGCGCAGATTCCACATCCATGCGCCGAACATCGCCGGCAATGCGATCCACCAGAACACCGCGTACGGCAAGCCGGCCGAAAGCAATCCCACCCAAACGATTGCCAGTGCAAGCACCACGATAGGCGCGCTGCGATTTCCGATCGCCTGCGTGATCAATGCTGCAACCGGACCGCCGACCGACCGATCGCCGATCGTTGCAGCCTCGTACCATCGCGCTGGCTCCGGCAGCCGGAACCACGCAACCGTCGCAGCGGCCGCGATGAGCGCCATGACCGGCAACCCGTACAGCAGCGTGTCGAAGCTCGCATGCGTGGCCGTGATCAAATGGACGTACATCGTCCAGATCGCGTACGCCAACACGAATGCCGTTACGATCCGGTCCAGTCCAGAAAAATCCCGCTCGAATCGCATGTGCAAACAGCCCTTTGTCCAGCGGATCCAGGCGAGGTCCGCCGGATGGCTGCGGATCAACCCTGCCTGGTCGGATTCGGACCTATCCAAAGAGAATCGTCTCCGCCAGCCCGCGGGTTGTTCCCGGGACGGCTCATGAGCCACCTTCCGCGGCTGCGGCCTCCTGACTGGGCATTGCAGGCGCCTGCAAGTTTTTTCTCTGTGGCAGATCCACGACTTCGGCAGATCGCCTGGCCGCAGCCTGATCGTGCACCATCATGAAATCGACGATCTTGTGCTGCAGCAAACGCTCACTGCGCTGGATCATCGGTTCCATCTGCTCGTTGTCCACGTTCCAGAGTGTGGATCGCAGATGCTTCTTGTGGCCGACAAGAAACGGCCAGCACGCGATGACCCTGAGCTTGCTGCGTTCGAGATAGCGATCGATCGGGTTCGTGGCGACATCGCGATCGCTTTCGTCCCAGAGGATGATCCGATCAAAAACCGACCTGTGGTAAACGTTGAACACCATGCTGATCAGGCGATCCGTCCCCACCAGCTTGCGCCCATGGAATTCACGGACCGACGAGACACTCGCCCCGGAATGCAGGTCCGCCAGCAGCCCCGAGAACACATGCCACGAGTCCTTGCGTGCGGACAATTCCTGCAGCATCGCCTGGAAGACGTGCTCGAATCCGGGCCGGAACTCGACGTCATCCTCGCAGATCGTGATTTGCTGCAAACGCTGCCTTCGCGCCAACATCGCCATCAGCTTGTAGCTCATGCCGCAGCCGATCCATGGTTCGCGATGACGCAGTCCGGTGAATACCGCAAACCCGTAGCGGTTGTCCTGATCGAAACTTCGCCGACGCGTCGAGTATTCCGGCAGAGTGAGACAGAGCTTGTCGCCCGGCAGCTTCATCCTGGATCCCGCGAGGCGCCAGAAGTGGAAGAACGTGATGTTGTCGAAAGCGAGCAGGAACCGGTAGAAGGACTGCTCGAATCGATTCGGCAATTGCCGGGCAAGTTTGCGGTTGGCCTGGACGCGGTGGACGCGCGCGCTCTCGTTTTCAAGCCAGTAGCGGACTCTCGCCACCATGCCGGCGAGGTCGTCCAGATCGACGAAGTCCACCAATGACTCGAGATCGTCATGTTCCTCCATGTTGGCCGCACGCTCCGAGATCACCAGCTTGTCGAGGGACACGCACTCCCAAAGCCGCGTGGTTTCCAGCAGCGCACCTTCGTAGTAGTGGATGTTGACGATCAGCTTCGCCGCGGCGATTTCCTCGCGCAGATCCTCTCCGAACAGGTCATGGATCACCTTGACGCGGCAGACCTTTCCCAGCGCCTCGACGAATCTCCGGCGACGGTCGTTGTGGATGTCTCCATAGAACAGCACGTCGTACCGGCTTTCTTCCGCAACGCCGGCGCCGCGGTAATCTGGGACGTACCCCAATGGCACGTGGAAGAGTTGCGTGCGTGGCAGGCCGAACCCGGCCAGCGCGTCGATGTTGGCGGTGGAGTAGTCCAGTACCGCGAACGAACGTTGGAGCGCGCGCATGTATCGAGCATTGAACCAGCGGGCGCTGACGGATTGTTCCATCTGGAACGCCACGTACAGCGCGGGCAACTGCTCGAACATCTGTGGACAGACCACGAAGTGCGGCAGGTCCTCGTAGCCGCCTTCCGGCATGTCGAAGATGATTCTGGAACCGACATCGATCCTTTGCAGCGCACGCTGGATGGAAACGGCGACGAATTCGCAATGCCGGCTGGTCAGGATCACGGCCTGGCGGCCGGCGTATGCGCGGACATCGAACGTGGATGAGTGGATTGCGGATTGTGGTCGCTGCGCTTCCTCCTGCATGCAGCCAACCGCGTATTGCAGACTCGCGCGCGGACCGAGCGCCCGCAACAAGCGCGACCATTTCGTGCGCGACTCGGTGCTGCGAACGATGTCCCGGAATGTGCGTGTGATGCCGCGCGCGAGGCTGACCGCGCGCAAGATCCACGAAAAGATACGCCACCCGGCGACATTTGATCCAAGGCGCCGCACGGCCCTGAGCGGACCTGTGATGCGCCACGAAGTGGTCGCCTGGATGGCGGCGATCACCTCACCGCGGGCCGTGATTTCCGCATCCTGTACGGCGATGCGCTCATGCAGCGAGGACGCCTCCTGCGCGAGCTGCCCGATTTCCTTCGCGTGTTCCGCCAATGCCGCACGGAGTGTCGCAAGTTGCGCGTCCTTGGCATGGGCCAGTTCTGCAGCCACGACGGCAGCGGCGTCTTTTTGCCGGATGACGTCGTCCCTGTTCAGGATCTGGAGGTCCCTTTCATGCACCGCTTCCCGCAAGCCGCGCAATTTCCGTTCCTGATCACGGATCATCGCGTCACGCTCGACGATCCGCGCCTTCTTTGCGTACGCCGCATCCTCCGCGTCGCGCAAGCGCGCAATCAACTCTTCGGCATCTTCGGCTCTTTGATCAATGTCGCCAAGGAAAGCCGGCGCCCACAGCCGGTAGTCGTCGACCATCGCCGAAATGGCTGACCACGTCCCGTCTCCTCGCGCGCAGGCAACACAAAGCTCGTACAACTTTCCGGTCAGGTCCGGCCCGACAGGATCGGCCCATTGTCCGATGAGATTGTGGCGTTCGCCCGCGCTCAGGAATGCCGCGATCTCCGGCGAGGACTCCACGAAGCTTCTCGGCCAGCGCAGCTTGAAGTGGACAGCCAGTCGTTCCACGACGCTTCGCCAGTCCGAGAGCAAATCGTCGTAAAGAATGATCGCTCGTGGCAAATGCCGGGTGGCGAGCTCGGCTTCGGCGAAATGCTCGAGCCATCGCAGATGCGTGCCCGCCGCATCCAGCCCATTGCGTATTTTCAAGGAATCGGCGACGGCTGCCGGATGCCGCACGACGAACAGCACACGCAAGCCGACACCGGACCCGGCGATCATCTCGCTCCAGAGTGGCAGAAACCGGCACAGCCTGGGATCCTTCACCGCCCACAGTCTCGACCCGGAAAATTCCTGCGTGACAAGCGCAGCAATTCGCTCCCGGGCGGCATTCGCCGCTGCAGAAGCCATCCACGCCGCCGGAAGCGCGCGGGTGTCGTCCCAACTCATGCCCAGGCCGTGCAACAACGCCTCGTGAATCGCAACCACTTCCCTGTGTTCCCAATGACCCAGGCGGTTGCCCGGACCGGGGGCCAGCAAGCTTCCGCCAAGCTCCACCCCGAGCAGATTGAGTACCCGCGTTGCGGCCGAGGTGCCGCTGCGGTGCATCCCCACCACAAGGATCGCTTCGCTGCCGGCGTTCGTGTTCATGAAACCAGTGCCGCCATTTCGACATCCGGCTGTACATCGAAATCGACGAGCTCCGTGGCAAGCCGCCCGCGGTCCGGCATGATCCGGATCATGACCGCATCGATGATCCGGTCCAGAAAGACTTCGCCTTCGGGCTCCGCGGCCGTGACTCCGGCGTTCAGGAAATAAACGCCGGGAGCCAGCAACGCCCGGAAGCGAAACCGCACTCGATACTCCTCGCCCGGGCTGGTCACGAGCCCTTCACCGGCATTCGCCGCGGTGGTCGCACCACCGAGCGCGTATCCGGTGATCGTCTTGATCGCCATGCCGAAGCGCACACCCAACGATGGTTTCTGGATTGTCACGTTGAACGAATAGATGTACTCGCCGCCGGCACGCAGGACATTGACACGCCGGCCGTGGTCGTTGGTGACGCAGGGTTGCTCAATGGTTGCACCGCGGCCTGCGTAACGAAGCGTGCTTCTGGGGACCAGGCCTTCATCCAGCCAGGACTCGTCCGGGAGAAGCAAAGAGGTGTTTCCGGCATGCGTACGACATCTCGCGTCTATGCTTGCGATATCAGGTTCGCATTCGCTTGGGCTAGCCGCGCCACGAATCTGGTCGCGGATGGACGCAACCGCATGAGCGGGTGCATAAAGCAATTTGTGATAGCGCGAGACGATGGTTTTCGGCGGCCCCTGTGCCAGCAATTCACCGCCGTCCAGCAGGATGGCGCGGTCGCAAAGCTCAATCACCGTTCCTGCCGCGTGGGAAACGAACAGAACCGTCGCCCCGGCCTCGCGGATCGCCTCGATGCGCGCAAAGCACTTCCGCTGGAAAGCCTCGTCGCCGACCGAAAGCGCTTCGTCGATGACGAGAATGTCGGGCGATACATTGATCGCGACCGAAAATGCCAGCCGCACATACATGCCGCTGGAATAGGTCTTGATCGGCTGATCGATGAAATCCCCGATCCCGGCAAAGTCGACGATCGCATCGAAGCGCGCGTTCAACTCCTGCTCCGACAGTCCATACAGGAGCCCGCTGAGGCGCACGCTTTCCCTGCCCGTGAACTCCGGATTGAAGCCCGCGCCCAGTTCCAGCAACGCAGCGACGCGGCCCTTCACGGCAATGGTTCCGAGCGTGGGGGTCAGCGTTCCACAGATCATCTGCAACAGCGTCGACTTGCCCGATCCGTTGCGACCCACGATGCCAACCGTTTCGCCCTTGCGGACATCGAAGCTGACGTCGCGCACCGCCCAGAATTCGCTGAAATAATTCCGTGCGGGTCGGCGCACCGCACGTTGCACGCGCGGCAGGACCATCTGCTTCAGTCGATCCGCGGGTTGCGCGTAGATCTCGTAGCGCTTGGACAGACCCTCGACGCGAATGCTGAAATCTTCAGACGACATCGGCGAAGCCCTTGCGCGTCCGTTCGAACCAGGCGAACGCAAACCACGCGAACAGCGTTGAGACCACGGCGTAGGCGGCGAGATGATCCCAGCGCGGCGCCCTGCCCCAGACGAGGACATCCTGCGAGGCCTCCGCGATGATGGTCAGCGGATTGAAATAAAGCGCGAAACGATAGCGTTCCGGAATCAGCGTGGCGGGATAGAGGATGGGCGCCAAAAACATCAGCGCCATGGTGGCAATGCCCACCGCCTGCTTCAGGTCACGCAGATACACGCCCAGCGCGGCCAGCAGCCAGACCGTTCCGGCGACGAACGGCAGGAAGCACGCGACGACGACTGGAAAGAACATCGCTGTCCACGAAACGTGTCCCATGACAAATGGCGAGATAAGCAGCAACACGATCGTGGACACGCACAGGTGGAACAGTCCGGAACCCAGCGTGCTCCAGGCCAGCGTTTCCAGCGGAAACACCACGCGCTTGACGAAATTGGTGTTTTCGACGATGAGCGTGGTGGCACGATTGGCACATTCCGAAAACAGCGCGTTGATGTTCAGTCCGGCGAACAACACGATGGCGTACTGCAACGGATTGGTCGTCTGCGCGCCCCAGCGTGACTTGAAGATCACGCCGAACACGAACGTATAGATGACCAGTATCAGCAGCGGGTTGAAGAACGACCACAGCAGACCCGCGAACGAACCCCGGTAGCGCCCCGCCACGTCACGCCGGGTTAGCTGCACCACCAGTGCAAAGTGACGCGTCAGCACGAGGTAGGGCGAAGTCGGATCCGTCAACCGATAGGCGGATGTCGTCATGGCAAATGTGCGCTCCGTGCCGCGAAGCTTTGGTTGCAAGGAGGCGGAAGAGGATCCGATGCATCGGCCGGCGGCATGAGGCTGAGTACCGGCGGGCCCGCGAAAAGGTTGCCTGTCGTGATCGCATCGGCGCGAAACGCGCTGCCTCCAGCGGTGCAACCTTTGCGGCGAGACCAGGCACCTATCCGCGATCGCGATCGACAGTCGAGCGAAAGCGGGCGCACGTCCGATCGGATGTGCAACAAGAACCGGGAGGGAATGTGCTAGGGCCTGTCAGGTTCCTGCTTGCAAGCCTGTTGATCCCATGCGCCGCGGGGCTGTCGATCCCGCGTCATGCGCATGCGCAGACGCCCCACTCCGCGACTCTCTCGAGCAAGCTGACCGAGCAGGATTTCCAGCGCATGCTGCCGGCGACGGACATGCACAGCGGTGCGGCGGCGGAGAATGCGCACGCGCATGCTTTTCTCGCCGCAGGTCCGGCGACAGCGTTCGATGCGGCGTCGATCCCGAAGAACCCACTGGCGCCGGATGCGGTGGCGATCGGCGCGAAAACCTGCATCGCCTGCCATTCGCTCGAGAACGTGCAGGCCTCGCACTCGCTGCACCTCGCCGCGTTCCGCGCAAACGCCGCGGGCAGCGGGCCGGAGAACGCGTGTGAATCCTGCCATGGTCCCGGTTCCGCGCACGCGAAGAGCCCGGCGACGGCCGGATTGATCATCGCCTTCACCCGCGACTCAAAGACCCCGATCGACGCGCAAACCGGCGTGTGCCTCGGCTGCCACAAAGGTGGTGCGCGCCAGGACTGGATCGGTTCGGTGCACCAGTCGCGCGGGCTGGCGTGCACCGATTGCCACAATCCGATGGCGCGGCTCTCGCCCGAAGGCGTGCTGGCCAAGAGTTCGATCAATGAAGTCTGCGCGACGTGTCACCGCGACGTGCGCGACAAGTTCAACCGCCGCTCGCACATGCCGTTGCCGGAGGGGCAGATCTCCTGCGTGGATTGCCACAACCCGCACGGAACGCTGACCGCCGACCTGCTGAAGACCGATACGGTCAACGAAACCTGTTACACGTGTCATGCGGAAAAGCGCGGGCCATTCGTTTTCGAACACGCGCCGGTGCGCGAGAACTGCCTCACCTGCCACGACCCGCACGGTTCCAACAACCAGACGCTGCTGGTGCTGCCGGTGCCGATGCTGTGCCAGCAGTGCCACACCATGATTGGACATCCCAACGACCTGCAGACCCCGGCCGGGCTCGCCAATGGTCCTGCGCCGGACGAGCGCCTGATCGGGCGTGCCTGCCTTTCCTGCCACACCAACATCCACGGTTCCAACAATCCGTCCGGTTCGAGGTTCCACGAGTAGCGATGCGCGAGCAATCGATGCGCAAACTCGCTCCGCTCGCCGTCGCCATTGCCGCGTGCCTGTTCGGTGCGCCGACACTGGCAGATTCGAGCGACAGCGCGCGCGTCGGCGACCTGCAATACGGCAATGCGCTCGACCCCTCCGGTTGGGCGCCGCTGTTGTGGGCCGACCCGCGCGGTTTCTCGTGGCTGCACAGCGGCATGATGCGCACGCCCAGCGGCGTGCTCTATCCGTACCCGCCGCAGCGTGATGATGCCGATCTGCACAAGAGCGGCGACTGGAACTGGTGGGGCCTTTTGCAGCTCGGTTATCTGCACGTCGGCGGCGACGCCGATGCGGAATTCTTCCGGCGATACGCAGGCTGGAAAAGCGGCGCGGCGCTGGGCCTGTTCGCCTTGTATGCGGAGAATCCACAAACCGGCCAGTACGTCGAATTCCGCGGCAGCCGGTTGAGCGGCGACGACCAGTACTATCGATTGCGCGCCGGCCAGTACGGCAAATACAAGATTGAAGCGTTCTATCGCGACATCCCGCACGTCGTTTCGACGAATGCTTATCCGCTGTGGAACGGCGCCGGCGGCACCAACCTGACGCTGCCCGCACCTTTGGTTCCCGGTGGCAGCACGCCGGCGGAAGTGGCTGCGGTGGAACAGGCGCGACCACGGCAGTCGATCGGTACGACGCGCACGCGCGGAGGCCTGAGCATCGAAAGCGTGCTCTACAAGAACTGGATCGGCTACGCCTCGGTGAGCAACGAGAATCGCAACGGCACCCAGTTGTGGGGCGGCTCGATGTTCTTCAACTACTCGCTTCCGAACAACGGCGGCATCCTGGAAACCGTGCGACCGGTGAACTTCACCACCACCGATGTCAGCCTGGGCTTGCGCAATGTCGGCGCAGTCTGGCAGTTCAACGCGGTGTACACCGGCTCGTTCTTCCGCGACCACAAGGACGAACTCGACTATCAGAGCCCGTTTCAACTGCGCAACGTCGCGGGCGTGCCGGCAGCCGACATCTATCAGGGCCAGTTCTCGTTGGAACCCGACAACGACTACCACAACCTGCGCCTGGAACTTTCGCGCAGCCTGAAATGGAACGGACAACTGTCGCTGGCCGCGGCCTGGGGCACGATGCGGCAGAACGATGCGCTGAAGCCGCCGGTGAACTGCACCGGCATCGGCGGCATCTTCATTTCGCCGCAGGCCGATTACACGTTCAACTGCGCGGACTGGAACACCACCGCCGCGCTGTCGCGGCAAACCGCCAATGCACGCATCGACACCGGCCTGCTGGATGCGAAGATCACCTTGCGGCCCACGCCGAAGTTCGGCTGGCACGCGGGGCTGCGCTGGTACCGCGAGGACAACAAGACCAACTATCTCGCCTTCAACCCCCTCACCGGGCAATACGGCTACATCGCCGAGAATGGTGCGCAGGGCAGCATCGTGCCGGGCGAACTCGGCATCTTCGATCCGCGCAATCCGCTCTACTGGTCCTACGTCACGCAGGTGCGCTCGATCCCGTTCGAGTACGCCGACACCATTTTGGATACCGGCATCGACTGGCGCGTCAGCGACGACAACTCGCTCGACCTCACCTACAGCTTCGATCGCAACCAGCCGAAACATCGCGAGCGCACGCTGGTAAACGAGCAGCGCCTCGAGCTCGCGTGGGTCGATCGCGCCATCGGCAAGGGCACGCTGCGCTTCAGCTACGAATTCGCATACCGCGACGGTGGACCTTACAGGGCCGACCCGTACCAGGCGTTCTATTCGACGGCCCTGCCGGGCTTCGTGACGCCCGCGCTCGGCAACGTCGCGTTCACCACCGATGCGATGCGCAAATACGACTTGAGCAACCGCATCGAGAACAAGCTGCGCGCGATCGTGATCTATCCGCTCGGAGACACCGCCACGCTGTCGGGCGTCGTGTACGCGACGCGGGACAATTACGGCGGCGCGGTCGGCCGCCAAGCGACGCGCAATCAGGGCATCAGCCTGGATTGGGATTGGCAGCCTTCGTCCTTGGTCAGTGTCAGCGCCAACCTGGGCCGCGAAGATTCGCGTCTGAAATTCTCCAACGTCGCTGATTTCGAAAACCTTCCCGGTCAAGTCGGCCGTGACGATCCATCGCTGGGCGGTCCGCTGTATCCGTTTTCAAATTTGTGGAGCGGCGATGATCGCGAGCGTGACTACAACGCCGGCGTTACCCTGCGCCGCGATCTTGGCCATGCTCGCGTGGACTTCAGCTACAACTACACCTATGCATTGGGCAGGTTCGGCTTTGCCTTCGCCGGCCCTGACGCCCTTTCCAGCTTCCAGCAGCCTTTCATCGACTTGATCGGGACGGCGTTCCCGGACAATCACTACCACATCAATACGCTGCAACTCGGCTTGGATTTCACCCTCACCCAGACGCTGGGCATGCGCGTGTTCGACCTGTACGAAACCGGCAATTTTTCCGATTGGCATTACCTGGGTTTGCAAACCGATCCGGTGCTCCTTCACAAGGTCTATACCGACCGCGGGCCGCAACCGCATTACGGCGCCAATGTGCTGGGCGTGATGCTCAACGTGAAGTTGTAAGGATGCCGACGTGAGCCTGCGCCGCCAAATAATGATCGCCCTCACCTTCGCAACCATGGCGTTGCAAACCTGCTCGGTGGTCGCCGCGGCTCCGCCGTTCGACGACGTGCGCGGGCAACTGCCCGTGCGGGGCGATGCGGCGCGTGGCGCGGCAAAGGCGGCCGCGTGCGCGGCGTGCCATGGCGCGCAGGGCATAGCGATCGCACCCACGTTTCCAAATCTGGCGGGACAGTCACCGACCTACCTCTACGTGCAGTTGCGCGCGTTCAAGGACGGCGCACGCGACAACGCCGTGATGAAACCGATGGCTTCGGCACTGTCGGATCAGGACATGCTCGATATCGCCTCGCACTTCGCGTCGCTTCCGGGCAAAACCGGATCGGCCACGGCAACGGGAGATTCACGCGGCCGCACGCTGTTCCATGAAGGCGATCCGGCGAAAGGCATCCCGCCCTGCCAAGGTTGCCACGGTGCGGACGGTCGCGGTCCCCGCCCCGCTCCGGCGAGCAACGCGCCGCAGCCGGCCTGGTCGACATTTCCAGCGCTCGCCGGCCAGAACGCGATTTACGTGGCCGAACAACTGAAGGCCTTCCGCGAAGGTACGCGCCTCGGCACCAGCAACGACAAGGTGATGCAGAGCGTCGCCCGCAACCTCGACGACGCCGACATGCAGGCGCTGGCGACCTACATCGCTACGCAGTGAGCGGCGTACACTCGCCTTCCGGGGTAGTCTCTCTCGAACACAATCCGGTTCCAGCCCGGTGCCTGCGATGGGGAACCGGTTGATCCGGTCGTGTTGAGCGACCAGCCCTCGAACGAGCAGCGCCATGGACCCAAAGCGCCCTTTCGCGGTTGTCGGTCGAAGCGTCGGGGCTCTTGCGCTCGCCTGTCTCGCGGCGATCCAGGCGCCAGCGTCCGCGGCAACGAACGGAGAAGTGGCGCTGAGCTCGCAACTGGTGGATCGAGGCGTCGCGATCACGCGCCCCGGCCAGGCCCTGCAAGGCGCGGTTTCGTGGGTGTGGCCCTCCGGTTGGGCGCTCGGCCTTTCAGGTGGGATCGAGTTGCGCGATCCGGACCACGCGGCCGAAAGTCTGGTCCAGCTTTCGCGCTACTGGCCGGTTTCCACCGACTGGCGGATGCAAACGCGCCTGCTCTATTACCACTACGCCGGCATCACCCATGCGGGTTTTTACGAAGCGGGACTGGCCTGGCTCTACCGCGACACGCTGACATTCGGGCTGTCCGGCATCTATTCGCCGGATCGGGATCACCGCCTGCGACCGGCCGTCGACCTCGATTTTCGCTGGCCGTTGCGGTGGAACCTCTCCATCGCCGCCGGCGCCGGCGTAGCGAGTTACAGCCGACCCGCCTATAAACAATATGAACATGGCAGCACAAGCTACTATCGCTACGGGCATCTGGAGCTGTCATGGGACAGCGGGCCATGGCAATTCAAGCTCGAGCGCCTGTTGATGATGGACGAAGATCGCGAGCGCATGCAGAGACTGGCGCCCTCGCCCTGGGCAGCGACGCTCTCGCGATCGTTTTGAGCCCCGGAGGCAACCAAATCATGCAGCGGCCGCACTCATTCCCGACATGAACGAAGCCAGCCCGGATGCCGTCGACCGCGAACTGCTGCAGCGCATCGCGGGCGGGGATCGTGCCGCACTGGAAAACCTCTATCGTGCCTACCACGGGACGCTGTGCCGGTTCCTGACCAGGTTGACGCGCCGTGCCGACATCATCGAGGAAGTGATCAACGATTGTTTCTGGATCGCCTGGCAGAAGGCCGGAAGTTTCCACGGTGATTCGCGTGTTTCCACCTGGATCATGGGCATCGCCTACCGCTGCGGGTTGAAGGCGCTGCGCCAGCACGGCAGCGTTCCGGTCGAGGATCACACCTTGATGGGCGATCGCGGGCCTTCGCACGATCCCGAGGACGATCGCGAAATGCGCGACTGGCTGCGCAAGGGGCTGGATCTCCTGTCGACGGATCAGCGCATGGTGATCGAATTGGTTTACGGCAATGGCCATAGCCTCGACGAGGTCGCCGCGATCACGCACAGCCCGGTGGGCACGGTGAAGGCGAGGTTGTTCCATGCCCGCGTCAAATTGCGCAACCTGCTGCCCGCCCTGGGCGGCGATATCGCCACGCGGAAGGAGCGCGTGCCATGACTTTCCCGATCGATTCCGCCCCCGATTGCGCGCGCGCCTGGGAGGCGATGCCCTGGGTCCTGCAGGACAGCGCGCCGGCCGCGCAGAAGGACTGGCTGATGGCGCACCTCGCGCAATGCGAGGCGTGCAGCGCCGAGTTCGCGCAGCAGACGCGGCTGCGCGTGGCGATGTCGCTCCCTTCCGATGTCTCGCTGGACGTGGATTCGGGACTGGCGCGGCTGATGACGCGGCTGGATGCGCTCGATGCAGAACCGTTGTCGCCGACCCCCCGACATGCCAACTGGGCGTTCAAGGCGCTGGCCGCCGCGGTGCTGATCCAGGCACTGGGGATCGGCGCGCTGGGCACGCGCCTGTTGTCGGATCGCGATGCGCCGTATCAAACCCTCAGCACGCCGACGTCCGCCACGGTGGCCGGTGCGATCCGGGTCGTGCCCGACCCGGGCATGAAGCTGGCCGACTGGAACAAGCTGCTGCATGCGCTCGACCTGAAAGTCATCAACGGCCCCAATGCGGTCGGTGCGTATACAGTCGCTCCGGCCGATTCCGCTGCCGGATCCGCGCAGTCGTTGCAGCAGCTCCGCGCCAGCGCGGGCATCCGGCTGGCGGAGCCCGTCGACAACGTGCCATGAAAATCGGGCCATTAAGTCCGGCCACGAAGATGCGGGCCGCAAGATGCAGTCCATGATGCGATATTTCGTTCTGTTGGCGGCGCTGCTCGCAATTGCCGCAAGCACGGAAGCGCGTTCGCAGCCGTCGCTGGGCGCCGAAGCGAGCGGATCGCATGCGGGTTCCACCACGAACGTCGCATCGATGGACAGCGAGCGCGACATCGTGCTGGCGGTCGCCAACCCTATCAGTCCACCCGCGACGCACGCCGGTTCCAGCCTGATCGGCTACGCGCCCGCGGCCGCCTACGGCGCGGGCCAGCGTGCGGTTTCCACGCTGACGGATCTGCAGCGCCGCTATGGCTGGCGCGAACTCGCCGGCTGGTCGATCAAGCCGCTCGATCTCTACTGCATCGTGCTGGAACCTGCGGCGGGCATGTCGCGCGACGCGTTGTTGAAGTCACTGGCGAGCGACGATCGCGTGCAACTGGCCGAGCCGCTGCACGACTATTCGGTCTATTCCGAGCAGTCCGCACCGCCGCGGCGATACAACGATCCCTACGTCACCTTGCAGCGCGGATTCGCGGAAACCGATGCTGCGCTGGCGCAAACGCTCAGCATGGGCAAGGGCGTCGAGGTGGCGGTGATCGACACCGGCGCGGATACCCGACATCCGGATCTACAGGGACGCATTGGATCGGTGCACAACCTCGTGGACGACAGCGCTGCCGCGTTCAATCGCGATCACCACGGCACCGAAGTCGCCGGCATCATCGCCGCGGTGGGCGACAACCATCGCGGCATCGTCGGCATGGCACCCGCCACGACACTCGACGTCTACAAGGCCTGCTGGTATCCGCCGCCACCGCACTCCGTGGCGCGCTGCAATTCGCTCACCCTCGCCAAGGCGCTGGCTGCAGTGCTGGACACCGATGCGCGCATCGTCAACCTCAGCCTGGGCGGCCCGGCCGATCCGTTGCTGTCGCGCCTGCTGCAGCGCGTGCTGGATGATGGCCGCATCGTGGTCGCGGCGATGCCGCCGGATGCGAGTCTCGATGGTTTCCCCGACGACGTGCCGGGCGTGATCGTCGTGCGCTCCAGCGGCGCCGGTGCTGCGCCGCCCGGTGTGCTGAGCGCACCGGGCGTGGACATCCTCACCACGCAACCGGACGGCGGTTACGACTTCACTTCCGGTTCTTCGATGGCGGCCGCGCACGTCAGCGGTATTGCGGCGTTGCTGTTGTCGATCGCGCCGAAACTCGATGCGCGCGGCTTGCACGACCTGCTCGCGCACAGCAGTCGCACCAGCGATGGCACCTTGCAGGTGAATGCCGCCGCCGCGGTCGAAGCCGCCGGCGGCGTGGCCCGTCTCGCGCATTGATTGCGCGATATTCCTAGGCGCACTCGGCCGCGCGTTTCAACAACAGCGCGCGTTCGCGCGCGTTCTGTGCAAGCGCCGCGGCGCGTTCGAATTCCGCGCGCGCTTCGGCCGCACGGCCGAGCTTCCGCAACAGGTCGCCGCGCACGCTCGGCAACAGGTGGTAGTTGCCCAGCGCGGATTCGCGCACCAGTGCATCCACCAGTTCCAATCCACGCGCGGGACCATCGGCCATCGCCACCGCGACGGCGCGGTTGAGATCGACCACGGGCGAAGGCGCCACGCCTGCGAGCCGTGCATACAACTGCGCGATCAACGTCCAATCGGTTTGCTCCGTGTCCGGCGCGCGCGCATGGCAGGCGGCGATCATCGCCTGCAGCAGGTACGGTCCCGGCGCGTCAGCAAGTTTCAGTGCACGCTCGATCCCGGCCAGTCCGCGCCGGATCAGCAACCGGTCCCAATGCGCGCGGTTCTGGTCTGCCAGCAGCACGGGCTCGCCGCTCGAATCCACGCGTGCACGAATGCGCGATGCCTGCAGTTCCATCAACGATGTCAGGCCGTGCACTTCCGATTCGCCCGGCATCAGCCCGGCCAGCACGCGCCCGAGCCGCAGCGCGTCTTCGCACAACGCCGGCCGCAACCAATCCTCGCCGGCGGAGGCGGTGTAGCCCTCGTTGAAAATCAGGTAGATCACTTCCAGCACCGAAGCGAGCCGCTCCACGCGCTCGTCGGCGCGCGGAATCTCGAACGGCACCTGCGCCTTCGCCAGCGTGCGCTTGGCGCGCACGATGCGCTGCGCGATGGTGGCTTCGGGGACCAGGTACGCGCGTGCGATCTCGACCGTGGTTAGGCCGCCCAGCAGGCGCAGCGTCAAGGCCACGCGCGCGTCCAGTGGCAACACCGGATGGCAGGCGGTGAACATCAGCCGCAACAGGTCGTCGCCGATATCGTCATCGGGATCCGTGCGCGCACTTGCCGGTTCGTCCTGCCCCATCTCGATCTCGTAACCGATTTGTTCGTGCTTGCGCTCGATCAGCTTGTGGCGGCGCAACTGGTCGATCGCGCGGCGCTTGGCCGTGGTCATCAGCCAGGCGCCGGGATTGTCGGGAACCCCGTCGCGAGGCCAGGTCTCCAGCGCGGTCACCAGCGCGTCCTGCGCAAGTTCCTCGGCCAGGCCGACATCGCGCAACATGCGCGCGAGGCCGGCGATCAGCTTCGGCGATTCGATGCGCCAGATTGCGGCGATGCGCTGGTTGAGATCGGTCGTCGGCATGCCGACCGATAAAAACAGTATCGATGCTCCGAAGCAAGTGGCAGATCCAAAACCATCCCCATCCCGGCCTCCCCCTTGAAGGGGGAGGAGTTGGAACTCGCCGGATTGAAGCCCTGCCCGTCAAGGGGAGGGTTGGGTGGGGATGGTGTGCTGTCATGCATCGTTTCAACCGGCTCTGATCATTTCACATAGCACGGTGCCAACTCGCGCACCTCCACCGTCGCGTATTCGGCCGCCGGACATTCGTCAGCGATCTCTATCGCCTGCTCCTTCGTCTCGCAGTCGAGCAGGAAAAACCCGCCGACCATTTCCTTGGACTCGGCGAACGGCCCGTCCATGACGCTGCGCCTGCCGTTGCGTTTGCTCAAGCGCACGCCGTCGCGATCCGGCCGCAGGGCTTCCGCGGTCTGCAGCAGGCCGCGCTCGCGCAGTGAATCGCGCCAGCGCGACATGCTCTCGTATGCGGCCTGCCCTTCGGCCTGCGTGCGCTGGTTGCGGTCCTCGCGCTGTTCCAGGATCAGCAGCAGATAAGCCATGTCCGCACTCCATCGATCAGGGGAAGCGCAGCATACCCATCATTTCGGCATCGCGCAGTTGATCAT
This sequence comes from Rhodanobacteraceae bacterium, assembly GCA_036503375.1. GTDB lineage: Bacteria > Pseudomonadota > Gammaproteobacteria > Xanthomonadales > Rhodanobacteraceae > 66-474. The sequence goes on from DASXWZ010000388.1 coordinate 17,346, forward strand.
CCATGGCGTGCCGTAACGATCCACCAGCATTCCGAACGCCTGGGAAAAGAAAGTCTTGTCCAGCGGCATCTGCACCGTGCCACCTTCGGCGAGCGCCTTGAAGATGCGCTGCGCCTCGGCCACCGAATCCACATTGACGGACACGAAGAAACCTTCGACTTTCGTGTATGGATGCTGCGGCGGACAGGCATCCGACCCCATCAGCCGCTGCTCGCCGAATTTCAGGCAGGCGTGGATGACCTTGTCGCGCAGCGCCGGATTGCCGTCGCCTCCGGGCGCGTCGCCGTAGCGCATCAGCATTTCGATCTCGCCGCCCAGCGTTTTCGCATACAGCTCGAACGCCGCTTCGCAGTGGCCGTCGAAGAACAGATACGGATTGAGTTGCATGGTGTTTTCCTCGTCGTGAAAGGCCCCTTTGTCACCACGACGAACGGGACTGCACTGGATCGACAATCGCTGCGCGGTTCGCCTTCGCGGCCTCTTCACGGGGTTTTCGCGCGATCAAGCGCCGGCGTGAAGGAATATGGCGCCCGGCTTTTCATTTTCCTGCCAAGGAGGGTTGACCATGCAAGCCAGAATCCTGCCGTACGCGTTGTTGTCCGCGCTGGGGGCGAGCGCCCTCGCTGTCGCGCCGCTGGCCTCCGCCGCCGGCAGCAACACCATGACCTGCCGGATGGATTTCACCCTGAGCGGCTGGTCGGCGATCTATTCCACGGCCACCGGCGCAGGCACCGTCAAATGCAGCGACGGCCAGACGCTGGCCGTGAGCATCGACGCCAAGGGCGGCGGCCTGACGGTCGGCAAATATCAATTGACCGATGGCCAGGGCCGCTTCAGCGGTGTCAAGGACATCCACGACGTGATTGGCAGCTATGCCATGGCCAAGGCGCACGCCGGCGT
>DASXWZ010000389.1:0-3637 GCA_036503375.1 Rhodanobacteraceae bacterium
CAGGCCGTACAACCGGTCGCGGCAGGATTTCAGGCGCGCCGGCAATGCATCGCGATCCAGGTCCTCCTCGGTCAGTGGATAGTTAGCGACCTTGATGCCGTAGTGCAGCGCCATGTAGAGACACGTCGGCGTCTTGCCGACGCGCGACACGCCGACCAGCACGACTTCCGCGTCCTGGTAATTGGGGTCGATGCCGTCATCGTGCGCCAGCGCGTAATTGGTGGCGTTGATGCGTGCCTCGTACTGGGCGAAATCGACCATGCCATGTGCGCGGTTGACCGCACCGGAACGCCGCGTGCCCAGTTCCAGTTCCAGCGTGCCGATGAAAGGCGCCAGCACGTCGATCATCAGCGCGCCGCTCTCGGCGATGACTTCGCACAGGTGCGGATCGACCACTGTGTTGACCACGATCGGGCGCTCGCCGTTCTGTGCGTAGGCGGTCTTGATGCGCAGCGCAGCGGCTTCCGCCTTTTCCCTGTTGTCCACGAAAGCGATGCGATGGCCGTCGAACTGCACGCCCTCGAACTGCGCCAGGATCGAATTGCCGATGGTTTCGGCCGTGATGCCGGTGGAATCGGAAACGAAGAAGACGGTCTTGCGTTCGCTCATGCTCGGCGTACCCGTGGATGAACGATCAGTTTAGCCGAGCTTGTCTCCCCTGCCCGCGCCCGCGAAAATGGGGGACTTTGCGTGGCAAGGAGACAAGCCGTGAGCGAACTCGTCCTGTGGCTGGACAAACTTGGCATGAAGGATCTGGGCCAGGTTGGAGGCAAGAACGCCTCGCTGGGCGAGATGATCGGAAATCTGAGCCAACTGGGCGTTTCGGTGCCCGGCGGTTTCGCCACCACGGCGGATGCTTACAGGCAGCACTTGCTCGACACCGGTCTCGACAAGCGCATCGCGACGCGCATGAAGGACCTCGATGTCGAGAACGTCGACGCACTCGCCGCAGCCGGCAAGGAAATCCGTGGCTGGATCGCGGACGAGGCGCTGCCGAAGGATCTGGAAAACGCGATCCGCAAGGCTTACAAAAAGCTTTGCGATGATGCGGACTCCGACAATATCGCGGTCGCCGTCCGCTCTTCCGCAACCGCGGAAGATTTGCCGGATGCCAGCTTCGCCGGTCAGCAGGAAACCTTCCTCAACGTGTGCGGCATCGAGGACGTGCTGCACAAGGTGAAGGAAGTCTTCGCCTCGCTCTACAACGATCGCGCGATCGCCTATCGCGTGCACCACGGCTTCGCGCACGACGACGTGTTCCTCTCCGCGGGCGTGCAGTTGATGGTGCGTTCGGATGTCGGCGCATCCGGCGTGCTGTTCACGCTCGACACCGAATCCGGTTTCCGCGATGTCGTCTTCATCACGGGTAGCTATGGCCTCGGCGAAATGGTGGTGCAAGGCGCAGTCAATCCAGACGAGTTCTACGTCTACAAGCCGACGCTGAAATCCGGCAAGCAGGCGATCCTGCGCCGCCAGCTCGGCGCCAAGCAGCAGCGCATGGTGTATTCGGAGAAAACCGACGAGCGCGTGCGCATCGAGGAAACACCGGCCGAATTGCGCAACCAGTTCTGCATCGGCGACGACGAAGTCGCGGCGCTCGCGAAGCAGGCGCTGACCATCGAAGATCACTACAAACGCCCGATGGACATCGAATGGGCCAAGGACGGCGACACCGGCAAGCTCTACATCGTGCAGGCACGGCCCGAGACGGTGAAGTCGCGCGCCAAGGCGACCACGCTGGAACGCTACGCACTGAACGAGCGCGGCAAGGTGCTGACGGAAGGCCGCTCGATCGGACAGAAGATCGGCGCAGGCACCGCGCGCGTGATCAAGTCGCTCGATCGCATGAACGAATTCAGGGAAGGCGACGTGCTGGTCGCCGACATGACCGATCCCGACTGGGAGCCGATCATGAAACGCGCCGCGGCGATCGTCACCAACCGCGGCGGCCGCACCTGCCACGCCGCGATCATCGCGCGCGAACTGGGCGTGCCGGCGGTAGTGGGCACCGGCAATGCTCTGCAGGCGATTCCCGACGGCGCGGAGGTCACGGTGTCCTGCGCCGAGGGCGACACCGGTTACATCTACGAAGGGAAACTGTCGTTCGACAAAACCTCGGCGGATCTGGGCGACATGCCGCCCGCGCCGCTGAAGATCATGATGAACGTCGCCAATCCCGAGCGCGCATTCGACTTCGGCCAGTTGCCCAACGCCGGCATCGGACTGGCGCGGCTGGAGATGATCATCGCCAGCCATATCGGCGTGCATCCCAGGGCACTGCTGGAATACGACAGGCAGGACGGCGAAACGAAAAAGAAGATCGACGAGCGTATCGCAGGTTATGCCGATCCGGTTTCGTTCTACGTCGATCGACTGGCCGAAGGCATCGCCACGATCGCCGCGTCGGTGAATCCGAAGCCGGTGATCGTGCGCCTGTCGGATTTCAAGTCCAACGAGTACGCCAATCTGATCGGCGGTGGCAAATACGAACCGCACGAAGAGAACCCGATGCTGGGTTTCCGTGGCGCATCGCGCTACGTCGATGACAGCTTCGCCGCGGCGTTCGGCCTCGAATGCAGGGCGGTGAAGAAGGTGCGCGAGCAGATGGGCCTGGACAACGTCTGGGTGATGATCCCGTTCGTGCGCACACTGGAGGAAGGTCGCAAGGTCGTCGAGGTGCTGAAGAAGAATGGCCTCGAACAAGGTGCGCGCAACGGCGATGCGCAGCCGCTGAAGATCATCATGATGTGCGAACTGCCATCGAACGCGCTGCTTGCCGAGGAGTTCCTGGAAATCTTCGACGGCTTCTCGATCGGCTCCAATGATCTCACGCAGTTGACGCTGGGCCTGGACCGCGACTCCGGCGTGATCGCGCACCTGTTCGACGAGCGCAACGCCGCGGTGAAGAAACTGCTGTCGATGGCGATCAAGACTGCCCGTGCGAAAAACAAATATGTCGGCATCTGCGGCCAGGGACCCAGCGACCATCCCGATCTCGCCGAATGGCTGATGGACCAGGGCATCGAGTCGGTATCGCTGAATCCCGACACGGTCGTGGACACCTGGTTGCGGCTGGCGAAGAAGAAAGCGGCCTAGTGCACGGAAAATGCGCGAGCTGGGCTAAGCTGCGCGCCATGAATCCCTGCGGCCTGATCGCTCCGCTGCTCGCGATCGCCCTCACCGGGCTTCGTGTTCATCGCGGATGCATCGATCTTGGCGAAAATCGTGTTTGCGGCGCTGCTGCTGTCGTTCTTCATCGGCAATCCTGCCTTGCTCCGGGACGTGGCCGGAACGCTGCTGCAGATCCCGCCGTGCGTCGGCGTCCTGGTCTATTCCAGAGTCGCGCGGTGATGCAGGCATGAGCACCGCCACCCTGCTGTGGGGATTGCTGTTCGGCTCGATCGGCGTCGGTTTCTTCATCTACGGCAAGCGCCAGAGCATGATCGTCCCGCTGGTCTGCGGGTTGGCGTTGATGGTGTATCCGTATTTCGTCGCCAACGCCTGGTTGCTGCTGGGGATCGGCATCGCGCTGATGGCGGTGCCGTACTTCCTGCGGTTCTAGCGATACGCGCACGCTTGAACGCGCGCCTTACGCGCACTTCATCCCGCGCGAACGTCCGGTGTGATCCCATATCCT
>DASXWZ010000390.1:0-2709 GCA_036503375.1 Rhodanobacteraceae bacterium
GAAAACACCAGCGCGGCACCGAACTGGCCTTCGTCCTGCAGATAGGTGACCTGGCGGTAATAGGCATCCAGACCCAGCGTGAGATTGCGGCCCAGCTTCTGCTCGATGCCGATGTCGTAGTAGTTGGAGCGCTCCGATTTGACATCGGTGTTGGCATCGCCGGGCAACTGATTGGTGGTGCCCTGGAAGAGCGCGATATCAGTCGGCGCGATCAGCTCGGTCGGCGGAGGCGTGAAGTAGCGCGCGTAGCCGGCGTGCAGCGTCGTGTCCGGGGTGACGTTGTAGACCAGACCGAGGCGCGGGCTGATCTGCCCTTCGTCCACGTACGCCTTGACGTGATCGGCGCGCAGGCCGTAATTCATCACCAGCTTGTCGGTGACCTGCCATTGATCCTGCAGGTAGGCGCCGTAGATGTGCGCGAGCTTGCTGTTATTGTCCACGATGGTGAAGGGAATCGTGGAGGTCTGGTTGCCGTCCGCATCGGCCGGGAACACCATGGAACTGTTGTTCGATATCGCCCGTTCCACATCGGCGTAGATGCCGTAGCGCAAAAGGTGCGAGTCGCCCAATGGCGTCGAGAAATCGGCCTGCAAGGTATTGGCGCGGTTACTGCGGCCGACCGTCGATGCCACGCCATTGAACACCAGGTCGCCGATCGGATCGGGCTGGAAATCCACGCTGGTGTAGCGCTGGCCCAGCGACACTTGGTAGTCGGTGCCTCCCACATGACCCTGCAGGCTGAAGATGCCGAAGCGCGTGGCCTCGCGCTGGTTCTCGTTCAATTTCGACGAATCGAAATCGGAAATGTCGTCGTAGGTGTACGCAGGCTGCTGGCCGGGATTGTTCGGGATCTGGAAGCGGTTGTCGGCGCTGCCGAACAGAAAGGTCGCGCGCGTGGTCGTGTTGAACAAATAGGAGAGGTAACCGAAGGTCTGCAACTGGTTGGTGTGGTCGTGGATCGCATTGCGCGCGGCCGTCGGGTTCTCGATGCCGATGTCGCTCTGCAGATAGCTCGCACTCAGGTAATACGACCATCGCCCGTCGTTCCCGTGCAGCTCCAGGCTCGGATTCAATGTTCCGAACGAGCCGCCATAGAGACCCACGCTGCCGCCGTTGCCCAGTGCGGTGCCGGATTTGGTCGTGATGTCCACCACGCCCGCGGTGCGGTAGCCGTATTGCGCCGGCAGGGCGCCGGTGAGGAACTTCAGCGAATCGATGAAACGCGTGTCCAGCGTCTGCCCGAAGCCGCTGATGCTTTCGGGGATGAGGATGCCGTTGATGCGGTATTGCAGGTTGGCGTGATCGCCGCGCACGTGCAGTTGACCGAACGAATCCTGCACCACGCCCGGCGCCTGCAGGATCACCTGGTTGAGCGGCGTGCTGTCGCCTTCGGGCAATTGCTGGATGGACTTGCGATCGAACACGGTCTGACTGGTGCCGGTGTCCGGCGATAGCGCGTTGCGTGCGCGATCGAGCGCGGCCGTGACCTGCACGGTTTCCAGGGTTTTGGGCTGCGTGCCGGAAGCTTGCGGGTCGGATCCATCACCGACACCGGCGCTGGTTTGCGCCCAGGCGGGCGCGGCCCACAGGATCGAGGCAATCATCAGGGCAAGCAGGCTGCGTTGCATGGCGTCGGCTCTTCAGCGGCGGCAATATAATGCAACATTATAACATTACATAATCGACCGCATGGACCGAAGGTCATGCACGAGGCAAGGGGCTCATGCTCGTACAACCACAGTGCCGGCCGGCGACGACGGAACTTCAGTTGCAGGTGCGAAAACGATTGATGAAGACCCGACCCGCCGCCGACGCCCCGGCGGGTAGTCGATCCACACGGTCATCGTTCGTCGTATCCATGATCGAATGACGTTGTGCAATCACTGGAGCCTCCCATGATCCCCATCATCACCGCCTTCGAACGCTCGCCCGATCGCGGCCAGGGACTGGCGCGCGACATGCGCGTCCGCTGGGCGCTGGAAGAAGTCGGCCAGCCCTACGACGTCCGCCTGGTTTCGTTCAAGGCGATGAAGGAACCCGCGCATCGCGCGTTGCATCCCTTCGGGCAGATCCCGACCTACGAGGAAGGCGACCTCGCCCTGTTCGAGACCGGCGCGATCGTGTTCCACATCGCCGAGCACCATGCGGGGCTGCTGCCGGAAGACGCGAACGCCAGGGCGCGAGCGATCACATGGATGTTCGCCGCGCTCAGCACCGTGGAACCGCCGATCCTCGAATTCGCAACCGCCAGGATTCTGGAAAGCGACAAGCCCTGGACCGCGGAACGCATGCCGCTGGTGCAGGATCGCGTTCGCGTACGGCTGGGCGATCTTTCCGTGCGCCTCGGCGATGCCGACTGGCTCGATGGCGCATTCAGCGCGGGCGACCTGATGATGGTGCACGCGCTGCTGCGGCTGAGGCCGTCGGGCATGCTGGACGAATACCCGAACCTCGCTGCCTACGTCGCGCGCGGCGAAACACGGCCCGCCTACCAGCGTGCTTTCGCCGCCCAGTTGGCGGTGTTCACCGGCAAGCCGCGCGGCCGCTGACAAGCTCCCGCGTTACGAAACGGCGACCCTTCGCGCCGGCAGGAAACGGCTGTTGCGCAGCAGTGCCGCCGAAATCAGCGACACCAGCACGCCGACGGGGAAGATCTCGATGAAGGTCATCGGCAGTCGGAACATCGGGTCCGCATACTGCACCTTGAAG
>DASXWZ010000391.1:0-8801 GCA_036503375.1 Rhodanobacteraceae bacterium
TCAGGGCGAGCACCGAGATCAGGATGGACGCGGGCATCGTCCGGCCCGGATCGCGCAATTCGTCGCCCATGTACGCGGTCGTGAAATATCCGAGGTAGTCGTAGATGCCGATCACCAGTCCTGCGCCGAGTCCGACAAAAAAGTGGCCGCCGAAAGCATCCCCCGGATACGTGAAGGCCAGCGCGGGATGGAAATCGGCGAACCCGGCCGCGGACGTCCCGATCACGGCCACCAGCATGACGATCCACAGCACGATCGTGATCGCGCGGATGGATTCGATCCGGCGGTATAACAGGAACACGACGAAAAAACTCGCGAGTACGCCGACGAGGTGCGTGGCCGTCCAGCTCAAATGCGGAAAAAAGAAACCGAGGTACTCGACCATCCCGATGATGCCGGTCGACATGATCAGCGGAATCGTCAGCAGGACCGTCCAGATGAAAAGGAAAGGCATCAGTTTCCCGGTGCGGTACTGAAAGGCCTCGCGAAGGTACACGTAGGTTCCGCCCGAGCCCGGCATCGCCGCACCCAGCTCGGCCCAGACCATGCCATCGCACGCCGCCAGGATCGCGCCCGCTACCCAGCCGATCACGGCCTGCGGACCACCCATCACGGCAACCATGATCGGGATCGTGATGAACGGCCCGATGCCGCACATCTGGGTCATGTTGATCGCGGTCCCGGAGAACAGGCCGATCGACCGGTGAAAACCCTCGCGGCGAACAGCCCGAATGGTTTTTGTGGTTTGCATGTCTGGATCGTCGTCCCCGATTGCAATGCCGCCCAAGCGCGGCGTCGCGACATCCATTCGACGCCCACGGCAGGCCGGGCGATCGCGCGCCCACTTGCAGTGCCGGACGCGACATCACATCCGCGCCTGCGTGCTCAGAACTGCGCGCGAACGCCTACCATGTACATACGTTCGAAGAAATTGGCATGCCCCTCCTGGTCGGGCCAGACCAGATAGAACCGTTGGTACTCGTTGGTGAGGTTGGTTCCCTCCACGAACACCTCCGCATACTTGGAGAGGTTGTAGGAAAACGAGGCATCCAGATATTTCGTCGGCGCCTGGTACATTTCCAGACCGGCGATGGCGCCCACGTCCGCAGACACGGCGCGCCTCGAGCGGTAGTTGAGGGCCACGCGCGCCTGGAATTTCTTGTCCTGGTACCACAGGATCAGGTTGCCCGATTCCTTGGAGTTGTCCTGGAACGGGATCTTGTTGCCGGCCAGATCTGTCTGCCCCGAATCGCTCGGCGCATAGGTGGCATTGAACTCCATTCCGGTGTTGGCGAGCAGGCCGGGCAGGAAGGTGAACGCTTGCCGGTAGTCGAATTCCGCGCCGTGGATGCTGTTGCCGGTGCCTTGGATGGGTTCCGTGATCACCACGCAACGATTGCGCACCACGCCGTCCTCGTCCGGCAGATCGCAATTCATCACGCTGCCGCTCTGGATGAAACTCTGCACGTTGATGCGGAAGAACGCCAGGCTGATCATGCTCGAGGGATTGATGTAGTACTCGAGAGAGGCGTCGTAGTTGGTGGAGCGCCAGGGATCGAGGTTCGGGTTGCCGTCAGAACTGCCGCCTGCAATGCGGAACAGTGCCGGCTGCCCGGGTATTTCGGTCAGCGAATAGTTGAGCGACAGCCCGCCGCCCCAGGTGCTGAGATCGAGCGGCATCATGTTCTTCGAATACGCCAGGCGCAGCCTCAGCTTGTCGGTCAGGTCCAGCGCGAAATTCGCCGCAGGCAGATAGTCCGTGTATTGCCGTCGCGTCACCTCGGTGCCGGCATCGGCCGGCTCCAGACCGTACGGCGCGGGCGCGCCGGTGAGGTGCTGGGTGATGTTCAAGTTCGTGCGAACCGCGCGCATGCCGACATTGCCTCTGTAGGGCATGTCGCCGAGGCTGCCGCTGAGATTGGCCTGCAGGTAGGCGGAGGTTTCCTTCATCCATACCGCCCAGGTGGTTCCAGGTTCCTCCTGTCGCATGCTTCCCGGGTAGAGCGAATTCCAGTACGCCTCCGGGTTGTCCATCGAGTACGGGTCGATCGCCCAGAAGTTGATCCCCGAACCCAAGAGATCGTCGTACTCCTTCCAGTTGTCGGCCAGCAGCGGCGGGGTCTGGGAGAGGTGCTGCGCGGACAGCGGACCCGCGCGGAAATAGCCCTGGCTGTTTCCGGCCGAGCAGCTCGGGTCGTCCATCACGACATCGGCGGCGACGTAGCGCACCAGGCAGCCGTTCGGATCGCTCGCGCCGATGCCGGCGTAGACCGGCGCGACCAGGGCGAAGCCGACGTTGTCCGCACTGCGGATGCTGTTGCGCGCGCCGAAATCGAGTTTGAACCCATTGTCGAAATCGTAGTGGCCGTCGAAGCGCAACGCGCTGAGTCCGACGTTGCGGTCGTAATCGCCGGACGATTCGAGTGTCTTCAGCGACCAGCCGTCGGGATTCGCGAAGTTGCTCGCGAGCGTATCGGGCATGGTGACCACGATGTTGCGTCCGGTGAAATCCGCGATCATCGGGATCGTGTTGGACGGGAGGCCGTTGTCGTTGAACACCCGGTTGCCGCCCAGTTCTTCGGGATAGATGTACACGCCGGGCGGCGCCGCATCCTCCGGATCGTTGGGCCACTGCGCACCATCGGCATTGGAGATGTTGAGGTCGGTCTCCAGGTTGACCTGGTGCGCGGTGTCGCGGATGCCGCGCAGACTCGCGGTGAACGGGCCGCCGTTGTTGAATTCGAGTTGCACGTTGAAGTTCTTGGTGATGGACTGCTTCTGCGTGATCTGCGAGAACGACTCCACGTCGCCCGGCCATTTCTGGTAGACCTGCGTCGTGTACAGATGCATGTCCTGCCACGGCGGATCGTCGGGCGTGCCGTACTGGCCTGCGACGGTGCTGCCGGTATCGCGGGAGTCCAGTGGCACATAGGTCGCGCCTTCCCAGTTTGTGGAATTGAACTGGATGCCGACGTTGCGATCGTATTGATCCTGGCGCGCGAAGAAATAGTCGCTGGTCAGCGTGAAGCCGCCGCCGAGATCGGCCTGGAACGATGCGTTGCCGGCCTTGCGCCGGCGCTGGGTCGTGGTGTCGTACAGACCGAAGTTCTGGCTGCCCATGAAAACACCATTGGACTTGCCGTCGCCGTTGACGTCGACGCTGCCGTCCGGATTCTGCTTGATGGAGGATGGAATCGGCGCATCGTTCCACGGTGTCAGGAAGCCGTAGTAGCTGTCCGCACTGAGCGCGTTCTCGCCGTTCAGCACGACGCCATACTGGTCGAGGCCTTCGGTCGAGTTTTCCTGGGTCGTGTCGGAAAAACTGCCGGACAGCAGCAGCCCCCAGCGTCCACCGTCGTTGTAGGAGATCAGGCCGCTCGCCTCCGGCTCCCACTTGTCCGTCGCCTGGCCGTGTTCGCCGTCGGCGGAATAGCTGTAGGTGAATCCGCTGGGAAGATCCCAGGGCCTGTAGGTGTGCAGGTCCAGCGAGCCGCTGATGCCGCTGTTGAACAGGCTCGCCGTGGGCGACTTGATCACGTCGACACCGCGGAACAGCGTTGCCGGCAGCATCGAAAAATCCGGCTGCTGTGAATCGATCTGGTCGGGCGTGAGGAATACTTCGCCGTTCAACATCGTGCTCACTTCGGGCAGCCCTCGCACGTCCACCGAACCGCCGACGCCCGCCTCGCGGTTGATCTGCACGCCGGTGACGCGCTGCAGGGCGTCGGTGATGGTGACGTCCGGCAACTTGCCGATGCTCTCGGCCGTGATGCTGTCCTGGATGTTGTCGGCGTCACGCTTGAGCTCGATCGCACGCATCTGCGAGGCGCGCACGCCCACCACGGTGATCACCGACAACGTGGTCACGTCACCGGATTGCGGTGTCTTGCCGGTGGTTTTGTCCTTGGCAGCCTGCGAAGGATCGGATGCCGGCGCGGATTGCGTCGTCGCCTGCGTGGATTGGCTCCCGCTCTGCGGCGATGCCGCTGCCGCTGCCGCTGCCGCCGCTACTGCGAACAGCGACGCCGAGATGGCGAGCGACAATGGACTTCTGCGATGCACGATGGACATGGCCTTGTACCTCTCGATGTTTATCGCTCGGGTTCGCCCGCGCATGAAATTCGAACTTGCACCGGCGGGTTCCGACTCACTGCTTCAGCCAACAGAAGCGCGAGCGGTCGCCGGCTCGCGTTCCGGATCAATCGATCGTCAGGATCAGGTATTCGCAATGCCGTTTGCACTCCATCAATTCGCCCGCGGCGAGAACGAAACATCGGCGATGGCCCACTGGCCTTCCCTCGGGTCGCCGGTAGCGACGATGCACAGCGTTCGGGTATCCGCGCCGTGCTGCGTCGGCACATCTGCGGTCAAGGTCGTCTCGCCGACGACCGCGGCGGCGCGAGCCAGCGGCAAGGTGGCCAGTACCGGACCCGCGCAGGAATCGATGTGAACCTCGAATTCGCCTGTCGCGCTCGCTGCAGGGCGCACCGTGGCGCCTGCACGCTCATCGCCGAATTGCCAGGTCACCCGTGCGACCGTGAGGCTGATGCGCCCGACGTCGTCGAGCGGCGCGTTCTTCCACAGCCAGCACATGTCGCCGACACCGACCGCGTACACCGGCCGCGCACCGGATGCAGCACGATCGCCCGCCAGGCGCATGGGCGGCTGGCCGGAGCAGGTTTCGAGTTCGCTGCCGCTGCGCGTCGCCAGTGCCGCGGCGTCGATGGTCTTCGCGCGCGGCGCCGACAATGCGAAACCGTCGGGTGCAAACGTTGTCGCGCGCAGCATCACTTTCGCGTCGGCGGAAAATGCCAGCGGCGCGACGTAGCGGTCAGAATCGACGACAGGCGTCGAACCGTCGGTGGTGTAGCGGATGTCGCCGAAGTTCGTCTGATTCGAGAGCGTCACCTGCACCCCATCCTTCGTTGCGGCCAGTGCGAACGCGGGCGCGAATGCACCATCGCCGTAGGCGATCCCGAGCGCGCGGTAACGCGCGAGTTCCGCCGGAATGCGCTCGATGAATTTGTCCCAGTCGTGCGCGTCGGCGGGCGACCACGCGAGTTCCGACAACGCCGCCATGCGGGGGAACAGCGCATGCGTGTCATTCGCAAAGGTCGTCATCAACTCGGTCCACAACTGCCCTTGCACACCGAGAACGTGCGCGGCCTGGGCGTCGGTGGCGCCTTGCGGAATTACGATGGTGTCGTAGACCTGCCTGAGCGCGATCGCCCCCGGCTGGCCCGGCCATTCGTCCGGAAGGTCCGACTGGTAGTGATCGAAGTACAGCGATTCCTGCGGGCTCATGACGACATCGTGGCCCTGCTCGATCGCCTGCAGCGCCACCCGCGCGCCGTCTTGCCCGTGCCACGACATCACCACTTCGGACGTCGGCAGCGTTGCGCCGGCCAGCAACTCGTCGTCCCAGCTGAGCGGGATGCGGCCGTGTTCGACCAGATACTTCGCGATCTCGCCGGTGAACCAGCCCTGCAACTGATCCATGTTCGCGAGCCCGAGCTCGCGCATCTGCGCCCGCACTTCGGACGACGCGTTCCATTGCGTCTTGTCGGCCTCGTCGCCACCGAGCGAGATGTAGGTCGAGGGGAACACGCGCATCACCTCGTCCAGCACGTCTTCCATGAATTGCAGCGTCTTCCTGTCGGGACGCAACAGCCATGGACTGACGCCCCAGTCGGTCCAGACCTGCGGCCGCTTCCCTGTGACGCCGAGCCACGGATAGGCAGCCACGGCGGCCTGCGAATGGCCCGGAACGTCGATCCCCGGCACCACGGTGACGAACCGATCGGCGGCGTAGCGCACGACTTCGCGCATCTGCGCCTCGTCGTAAAACCCGCAGTACGGCTTGTCCGCCGAGCCGGCGAGTTCGATATCCAGCCCCACCGCTTTGCGGCAGGCGCCGATTTTGGTAAGGAGCGGGTATTTCGGAATTTCCAGGCGCCAGCCCTGGTCTTCCGTGAGGTGCCAGAGCAGCACGTCGAGTTTGTGGAGCGACATCCAGTCGATCAACTTTTCGATGTCGGAGACGCTCTGGAAATGTCGTCCGGAATCCAGCAACAGGCTGCGCCAGGCGAAACGCGGATGATCGTCGATGGTGCCGTCCGCCACGTGAGCCGGCGCACCGCGCACCCAGCCCGGTGGCGTCAGGAACTGCCACAGCGTGACGCTGCCATCGAAAAGTCCATGCGACGATCGCGCAATCACCTGGATGCCGGATTCACCGATCACGATGCGGTAACCCTCGTCACCGGCGATTGCGGCAGCAGGATCGATCGCGAATGCGATGAGCGCGTGCGCGTCTTCCTTCGCAGTGACGCGCAAATGCAGGCCGCGGATATCGGCGATCCGTTGCGCGAACCGCCGCGCGATCGCCAGCGTCCGCGCGCGCTGCGCGCCGGACACCTTCACGACAGCGCCGTCCCCGATCGTCACGGTGCCACGCCCGTCGGGGTGCATCCCGGCCGGCTGCGGCAACAGCGACCAGGCGACCGAAGTGATCGCACCCGCCGGCATGCTCCACCAGGCCGCGAGCACCGCGAAGGCGCAGCTTGCGAATGACCCGCACTTGCGTGGCTCGAAATGCATCCTCGCCCCTCGAACTGCCCAAGCCGCATCCATGCGGCACAATGTCTCGTCAACCCGCCGACTCGTGCTGCGCAACGCGATCCGGCACCGACTGATCTCGTGCAGACCTGCCGAGGTACCACCTTGCTGCGCCCAATACGCCGTGCTGGCCATGCTCCATCACGCGCACGGGAACGTGTTCCAGGAACGCTCTCACGCTGCGCTCGTGCAGGAACCGCTCCGCGAAACGGCTTTGTTGCAGAAGATCGAACATCGACGAAAGGAAACCTCCCGCGAGGTACACGCCACCTGCCGCCATGAAAACCATCGCGAGATTGCCGGCGAAACTCCCCAGCAACGCGCAAAACATTTCCACCGCTTCCACTGCCTCGCGATCGCTGCTCTCCCGTGCGGCGGCGGTCACCTCCTCCGGTGTAGCGAGAACCGGAGGTTTGCCGCCCAATCCACGGAGCGTTCCATACAGGGTCAGCAACCCCGGGCCTGACACGATGCGTTCGTACGGGACGTAGCCTCCCTCGGGCGCCAGGCTCGCAAGCACTTCGCGCTCGCGCAGCGTCCGCGGTGCAAAATCCATCTGCCCCGCTTCCGTGGCGAGCACCGATCCGCGTCCACGCCCCGGCAGGTGCACGGCCGCGCCCAATCCAGTCCCCGGCCCCACCACCAACGTCGGTCCACTCGCACGCGTGTCGGGTCCGCACAGCAGCCGGCTGTCGAGGCTGCCGGGATCTTCCAGCGACCATCCGAGGGCTTCGAAATCGTTGAGCAGCGCGACGTCGTCGAAAGCGAGGGTTTTGCGCAAACCGGAGAGGCTGATCGGCCAGGCCAGGTTGTCGTGCAGCACTTCGTCGCCGACGACCTGACCAGCGCAGGCAAGGACACAACGCCGCGCCGGAATGGCGGCATCGTCCGCAAAGAATTTCAGCGCCTCGCCCAGATCCGAATAATCCCTGCATTCGAGCTTGCGATAGGCAAGGATTTCGATCGCGCGCCCGTCGACTTCCGAAGGCTGCACCAGCGCGACACGTGCGTGCGTGCCTCCGACGTCCGCCGCCATGAACGGCTGCAGCGGGGCCTGCGAGTGCCGATCCGGGCGAGCGATTGCTGCGTCCATTGCGTCCCATGCAACGTGGCCGGCAACAAGTCTGGGCACGAATGACACCGGTGTCAATTTGCGCTGCAACAGATGCGGATCGTCGCTCCCTCATGTGCGCAACGCTTTACAGGCAGGGAGGCTCAGCCGCAGAGGGCGGCATGCAACACACGCCGGCGTGTTGCTTTACAGCATCGACTCCCCGTGCAGTGCCGACCTGATGCTGATGCCAATGGCCCGATCAAGCGCGGTCGTTACGAACTCATCTGGCGCGGCACATTTTCTCGAAACCTGGCGAGGCGCACCGATGGATTATTCGCCCTCTCCGCGATCCCGTCCGACGATGATGCGCGCGTTGCGCTGCCAGGTGAGATACGACCACGCCCAGTCGATCATCACCACCAGCCGGTTGCGGAAGCCGATCAGGAAGAAAATGTGCGCGACTAGCCAGAACCACCACGCGATCAGGCCCGTGAACTTGACGCCGCGCAGATCGACCGCCGCTGCGCCGCGGCCGATCGCGGCGAGCGTGCCGTAATCGCGATACCGGAATGCACGCGCGGCGCGACCGCGCAGCCGTTCGCGGATTGCCCGCGCCGCGTGATTGCCCATCTGCTTGGCGGCGGTGGCGACGCCCGGAACCAGGGCACCGTCCTGTTCGATGCGGGCGAGATCGCCGATGACGAAAACTTCGGGATGCTGCGGCAACGACAGATCGGGCGCGACGCGCACCCGGCCGTGGGCATCGCGCGGTGAATCGAATTGCGCATCGGGCAGCGATGATGAAACGCCCGCAGCCCACAACACGGTGCGCGCGGCGACGCGTCGGCCGTCCTTCAACGTGACGCCGTCGTCGTCGACCGAAGTCACCGCCGCGTCGAGGTGCACTTCCACGCCCATGCGCTGCAGGCGCCGCTGCGTCCACATTGCCAGCGATTCCGGCATCGCCGGCAGCACGCGCGCGCCCGCTTCGACCAGATGGATGCGCGCGTGACGCGGGTCGGCGCGACGGAATTCCCGCGGCAGCGTATGCCGCGCGATTTCCGCCAGCGTGCCGGCGAGTTCGACGCCGGTCGGCCCCGCGCCGACCACCACGAAGCTCAGCTGGACA
>DASXWZ010000392.1:0-1696 GCA_036503375.1 Rhodanobacteraceae bacterium
GTCACCGCCTTGCCTGAAAATCCGCCGACCTGTTCCAATCCGCGGATGGTATCGGCCTGGTACGTGGTCTTGGCGCGCTCCAGTTCATCGGCGGTCGGGCCGTCCTTCAGGAATTTCCGCCACTCGTCGGCGACGGCCGCATCGACCTTGGCCGGATCGACGCCTTTCTTCACGTCGACCTGTAGTTGCGTCATGTTGGCCAGCTCGAAAGTCTGGTTGTCAACCGACACGTCATCGGCCAGCTTGTCTTTGTAAACCAGGCGCTGATAGAGACGCGAAGTCTTGCTGCCGCCCAGCACCTGCGCGGCGAGATCCAGCATCAGGCGGTCGTTGCCCGGCGAATCCAGGCCCGGCGTGTTCCATTCGCGATAGATGCGCGTCTGCGCCACGTTGTCTGTCATGGTGCCGCGCGTCGATTTCGTGTTCGGCGCGACCCATGCCTGCGGTCGCGGCACCCGCGGACCGGCGGGAATGTCGCCGAAATATTTCATCGCTTTTTCGCGCGCTTGCGCCGGCGTGATGTCGCCCACCAGCACCAGCGTGGTGTTGGCGGCGCCGTAGTAATCCTTGAACCACTGCTTGACGGTATCGAGCGAAGCGGCGTTCAAGTCCGCCATCGAACCGATGGTGTCGTGGTGATAGGGATGATTGGCGGGGAACGCGTTGGCCTGGATATCCTCCGAAGCGCGGCCGTACGGCTGGTTTTCGTCCTGGCGCTTTTCGTTCTGCACCACGCCGCGTTGCTCGTCGAGTTCCTTCTGCCCGATCGCGCCCAGCAGGTGGCCCATGCGGTCGGATTCCATCCACAACGCCATGTCGAGCGCGCTGGTCGGAACGGTTTCGAAATAATTGGTGCGGTCGAGCCAGGTCGTCCCGTTCATGCCGGTGGCGCCGACCATTTCGAATGGCCGGAAATATTCGTCCTTGTGGTTTTCCGAGCCCTGGAACATCAGGTGTTCGAACAGGTGCGCGAAGCCGGTCTTGCCTTCCGGCTCGTAACCGGAGCCGACGTGGTACCACACGCTCACGGCCACGATCGGTGCCTTGTGATCCTCGCTCACCACCACCGTCAGGCCGTTGGGCAGGGTGAAGCGGGTGTAGGGAATGTCGATCTTGGCGCCGCTGGTTTCAGCCTGCGCGGTGAAGGTTGCGGCCAGCGCGACGGCCGCCGCGAGCAATCCTGATACGAGCTTGCGCATCGGTTCTCTCCCCGGATGAAAATCTCGGCGAGGCTACCTCGTCTTCGCGCGCACACGCAAATGCCGGAAGGGCTAAACTGAAATCCGCAAGGAGAGGACGGATGCAACGCTGTCTGGTGACTGGCGCCAACCGCGGACTGGGCCTGGAATTCACCCGGGAGCTGCTCGCGCGCGGCGCGCGCGTGCTGGCCTGCTGTCGCGATCCGGCCGCCGCCGGCGAGTTGCGGGCGCTGGGGCAAGAGCGCGGCGAAGAGCTGATCGTGCATGCACTGGATGTGGCGGATGCGAAGGCGATCGCGGCGCTGCCGGAGGTCGCGGCGAAACATCTGCAGCGCCTCGATCTGCTGGTGAACAATGCCGGCGTGCTGGTATCGGGGGAACGCTTCGGCAACGTGACGCCCGAATCGCTGACGCAAAGCTTTGCGGTCAACGCCGCCGCGCCCTTGCTGATCACGCAGGCATTGGCGCCGCTGCTGCTGCGCGGGCACAAGCCGCGC
>DASXWZ010000393.1:0-17689 GCA_036503375.1 Rhodanobacteraceae bacterium
GCATGCCGTGTTAGCACGATCGGCGCGGATGCACCAGTGGAAATCGACCGGCGATCGTCCGATCGCCTGACGCATCCGCGCGCGCTTCTGGCAGACTGCGCGGTTTTGAGGCATCGGTCCATGCGGCAATCGCCACGCGTCCTGCTCTTTGCCTGTGCGCTGGCGCTGGCCGCCTGCAGCGCGCACGCGCCGTCGAACGTGCGCACCACGGCGGCGGTTTCCGGGCCGGTCGCCGCTGAATCCAGCGTCACCACGGCAAATCCGCTGATCCTGGTTTCCATCGACGGTTATCGTCCCGATTACCTGCAACGCGGACTGTCGCCGAACCTGGAAGCACTTGCTGTCCGCGGCGTGCGCGCGCATTGGATGACTCCGTCGTTTCCCACGCTCACCTTTCCCAATCACTACACGTTGGTGACAGGGTTGTATCCCGATCACCACGGCATCGTCGCCAACGAGATGGAGGATCCGTCGATCCAGCCGGATCATCATTTCACCTTGAAGAATCGCGTGGCGGTCGGCGATGGCCGCTGGTGGAATGAAGCCACGCCGCTGTGGGTCAGCGTGCAGCAACAGGGCGGGCACGCGGCGACGATGTTCTGGCCGGGCTCGGAGGCGGCGATCCACGGCGCGCGGCCGGATCATTGGCACACCTTCGACGCGAAGGTCACGCCCGATGCGCGCGTGGACCAGGTGTTGCAATGGCTGGACCTGCCGCGCGCGCGGCGACCACGGGTCATCACGTTGTATTTCGACCAGGTCGATCACCAGGCACACGAGCACGGGCCGGATTCGAAGGAAGTGGACGACGCTTTGCGCGAGGTGGACGCGGCGCTGGGACGATTGATCGGAGGATTGAAACAACGCGCGCTGTTCGACAATGCGAACCTGGTGATCGTGTCCGACCACGGCATGGCCGCCGTGCCTCGCGGACACGCGATTTACATCGACAAGTTCTTCGATACCCGCCGCGCGCATACGGTGATGCTCGGCGCGATCGCCGGCGTCGACGCAAACGTGGGCGAGACGCTGGACGTGCGCGGGCTATTGGCGCCGCACGCGCACATGCATTGCTGGAGGAAAGAGGACATTCCCGCGCGCCTGCACTACGGCACGAACGCGCGCATTCCGCCCATCGTGTGCCTCGCGCAGACCGGCTGGCTGATCACCACCCGCGCGGCGCAGGCAAAACGCAAGCGTGCCGATCGCGGCGAGCACGGCTACGACAATGCCGATCCGCGCATGCGCGCGCTGTTCGTGGCGGAAGGGCCCGCGTTCCGGCAAGGCCATGTAGTGCCGCCATTCCCGAACGTGGATGTCTATCCGCTGCTCGCGCACCTGCTCCACATCGCGCCGCAAAAGAACGATGGCGATTACGCGGCGGTCGCAACGATGCTGAAGGAGCAGGTGCGCTGATTTTCACCGTCGGCAATATGCAGGAACCCAGTAACCGTGGGCGTTGAAGTGCCCGGGCACCCAGACGCAGCCCGGCGGCCGCGGGGGCGGCGGCGGACGTCGGGGTTCGACCACGCAACCGTTGACGATCAGCATGCAGGCCAGGATCAATGCGCCCATCAACCTTCTTGCCGCATGAGTCATGTCGTTCTCCGTCGTGGACTCGCATGCAGAATAACGAACCGGCGTGACCGCACGTTGACCGCGCGCTTGCCGCGTTCATCAAGCGATGGGGAATGTCACGGCAGCGTGTACGGCCGGCGGACGGCGCGGTCAACCGCGCAACATGCGCATCGCCGCTTCCGTATAGCGCGGGCCGGCGGCGACGTCGCGTGGGAACACTTCGTCGATCGCGTCGAGATCTTCCTTCGACAGGACGACGTCCACGGCCCCGAGGTTCTCGTCGAGGTATTTCACGCGTTTGGTGCCCGGGATCGGCACGACGTGTTCGCCTTGCGCCAGCACCCAGGCGAGCGCGAGCTGCGCGGCCGTGCAGCCTTTCGCTTTGGCCACTTCGCGCACGGTGTCCACCAGCTCGAGGTTCTTCGCGAAGTTCTCGCCCATGAAACGCGGGTTGCCGCGGCGGAAATCGTCTTCGCCAAAATCCTGCGGGCTCCGGATCGCGCCGGTCAGGAACCCGCGCCCCAGCGGCGAATACGGCACGAATCCGATGCCGAGCTTCTCGCAGGTCTGCAGAATCCCGTCTTCCGGATCGCGCGTCCAGAGCGAATACTCGCTCTGCACGGCGGTGATCGCATGCACCTTCTGCGCGCGTTCGATGGTTTGCGCGGAGGGCTCGGACAATCCGAGGAAGCGCACCTTGCCGGCCTGCACCAGTTCCGCCATGGCGCCCACGGTTTCCTCGATCGGGACGGAGCGATCGACGCGATGCTGGTAATACAGGTCGATGTAATTCACCCCCAGGCGCTTCAGGCTCGCGTCGCACGCGGCGCGCACGTACTCCGGCCGGCCGTTGACGCCGCGGCGTTCCGGATCGGCCGGATCGCGCATGATCCCGAACTTGGTCGCAAGGAAAACCTCGTCACGGCGCCCCTTGATGGCCTTGCCCACCAGCACCTCGTTGGTATGCGGGCCGTAAATGTCGGCGGTGTCGAGGAAGTTCAGGCCGGCATCCAGCGCATGGTGGATCGTCCTGACCGACTCGGCTTCGTCGGCTGCGCCGTAGAATTCGCTCATGCCCATGCAACCGAGGCCAATGGCGGAAATCGTGGGTCCCTTCGGACCGAGTGTGCGGTGTTGCATCGTCGTTCTCCTTCCTTGCAATCGTGATTTCACTTCAGGGCTTTCATGCGCGCGTCGATGTCGCCGTGCGCGGCCGCGATCCGTACCGGTTGCACGTAGCCATCGGGCTTGTCGCCCACCGCCACGCCGCCGTGGATGTTGGCCTGCTGGTTCTGGGCGAAGAAGCTGTAGGGGAACTGCATCGGCAACGCGGATACCTCGTCCAGCGCGCGCATCGCATCATCGGACAAGGGTTTGTCCAGCGAGGCCAGGTTGTCCTCGAACTGCTCCAGCGTCCGCGCACCCAGGATCACCGCGCCGACCGCGGGCCTGCGCGCGATCCACTGGATTGCGGCCTGTGCCATGCTCGATCCGTTGGCGCGCGCGGCGTCCTCCAGCGCGGCGACGATCTGCCAGTTGCGCGGCGAGAATTTGTCCTGCAGGGCCGTCAGGCCGCTCTCCTTCATCGCCTGCAGGCGGCCTTCGGTCTGGCTGTCGGCGTTGTCCCGCGAAGGCCGGTACTTGCCCGAAAGCAGTCCCATGCCGAGCGGGCTCCACGCGGTGAGGCCGTAACCCAGTTCCAGCGCCAGATCCACGTATTCGCGCTCGATGTTGCGCTCGACCAGCGAATATTGCAGTTGCAGGCTGACCAGCGGATGCGCGTGCGAGGCCTGCGCCAGCGTCTGCATGCGTGCGGCGTACCACGCCGGGACATCGGAAAGACCCGCGTAACGGATCTTGCCCGCGCGCGTCAGGTCGTCGAAGGTCTGCAGCACTTCCTCGGCGGGCGTGATGCGGTCCCAGGTGTGCAGCAAGTAGAGGTCTATGTAGTCGGTGCCCAGCCGGCGCAGCGAACCCTCCACCGCGCGCAGCATCGCCTTGCGGCCGTTGCCGCCGGCATTGGGATTGCCGGCCTCGTTGTTGTAGCTGTACTTGGTGGCGATCACCACGCGGTCACGCGAGCCCGATTCGCGCACGAACTTGCCGACCAGTTCCTCGCTGTGGCCGCCAGTGTAGCCGTCCGCGGTATCGATGAAGTTGCCGCCGGCATCCAGGTAGCGGTCGAACATCCCGCGCGAAACCGCTTCGGCGGCGCCCCAGCTCCAGTCGTCGCCGAAAGTCATGGTTCCGAGCGCGAGCCTGCTGATGCGCAGTCCTGACCGGCCGAGGGTGAAGTACTGGTCCAGCGACATGGCGGTTCTCCTTGGAAGACGAGTCCAGTCTGGGGCTTGCGCGGCACGGGAAAAATCCCGATGCTCTGCACGAACTTTCAAGAATTGCTAAACAATGCCCGGCGACCACAGCCCCGCCCTGCGCGCCTTCGTGCTGATCGCGCGGCACGGCAGCTTCACCCGCGCCGCCGCGGAACTGGACGTGACCGCCTCGGCGCTGAGCCAGACGCTGTCGCAACTCGAACGCCAGCTCGGCGTGCGACTGCTGGCGCGCACCACCCGCCGCGTCGGACTGACCGAAGCCGGACGCGAATTGCTGGCGCGGATCTCGCCCGCCCTGGAAACCATCGACGATGCGATGGAGGGAGTGCGCCGGCATGCCGACCGCCCCACCGGCACACTGCGGGTGACTTCTGCGCTCGGATCGTTCCTCGCGCCGGTCGTGCCGGGGTTTCTTGCCGCGTATCCGGAAATCACGCTGGACATCGATGTCAGTTCCGCCCTGGTGGATCTGGTGGCGCGCGGTTACGACGCGGGCTTCCGCCTGGGCGAACGTCTGGAAAAGGACGTGGTGGCGGTGCCGATGGGCGGGCCCATGCGGTCCTTCGTGGTGGGCTCGCCCGCGTATTTCAAGCGCCACGGAAGGCCTGTGCATCCGCGCGAACTGGCGCAACACAACTGCGTGCGCTTCCGTTTCGCGAGCGGCGGCATCTATCACTGGGAATTCGCGCACCCCGCCGGCCCGCAACGCGGGCGCTGGTTCGAGATTGCCGCGGGCGGCAACCTGATCGTCAACGACAACGCGCTGGCGCTGGAGGTAGTGCGCAGCGGCATCGCGCTGGCGCACCTGATCGGACCGGTGGTGCAGGCCGACCTTCGATCCGGACGGCTGGAAAGCGTGCTGGAGCGCTGGCTGCCGCCCTACGATGGCATTTACCTCTATTACCCGAGCCGGTACCAGGTGCCGCCGAAGCTGCGCGTGTTCATCGATTTCCTCAAGGAGCGGCTGAAATGAAATCGCGCCCCGTCGTCCTTGCAGCGGTCGTCGCGATCCTCTGCGCCTGCGCGCGGCAAGCGCCGGCGCCCGCCTCGAACGCAACCGCGCCGGCACGCAAGCCTGCGCGAACGGTTCCGTCGCACGCGAGTCCTCCGGGTGCAGCGCAACCCTGGACGGACGCTTCCTGGGGTTTCCGCATCGACGCACCGCCCGGCTGGACGATCCACCGGGACTTCGCGCACGGTTACCTGGCGAACGATTCCTGGAAGACCTACGCCACGCCGGGTTCGCACGGCACCGCGATCGTTTCGTTCACCTTGCCCGGCTCCGATGAAATCACATCAGCGGAGATTCGGATCGGCGCCAGCCGCGATGCCAATGAAATTGCGCAATGCACCGCGGCGCCGGAATCGCTGCGCAGCGGCAGCGTGCACCGGGAGCGTATCGGCGGCGAGGAATTCACCGCGTTCGACGCCGCAGACGCGGCGATGAGCCACCATCTCTACGTGCGCGGTCATCGCATCGTGCACGCAGGCACGTGCTATGCGATCGACCTGCTGGTCTACGGCACCAATCCGCAGGTCTACGATCCACCGCCAAAGCCGCCGTTTTCCGGGAAGCAGGCGTTCGCGCGGATGATGCCGGTGTTGCGCACGTTCCGGTTCACGCGCTGAGCGGCGCCTTCTCTTCGCGCAGCCGCGGCAGGCGCAGCGTGACGCGCAAGCCGCCGCCGTCCGCGTTTGCCGCGATCACCTCGCCACCGTGCGCGTTCGCGACGCGCTGCACCAGCGTCAATCCCAGCCCGTGCCCCTCCGCCAGCCGCGCATTGCTGCCGCGGAAGAACGGGCGGAACAACAGTTCCAGTTCCTGAGCGGGAACGCCGGGGCCATGATCGCGCACTTCGACGATCGCGTGATCGCGGTCGCTGCGCAATTCGATCCACACGCGGCCGCCGGGCGGACTGAACTTGATGGCGTTGGCGATGAGGTTCTCGATCGCGCGCCGCAACAGCACCACGCTGCCGCTGACCACGGGTGAGCTGCCGTGCGTCAGGTGCAATTCGATCCGTCGCTCGTCGGCCGGCACGCGCATGGTGGCGACGCATTCCTCCAGCAGCAGGCCCAGTTCCACGGACTCGTGCTCCATGCCCGGCAGATCGCCTTTCAGGCGCGAAAGCGCCAGCATCTCACCGGTCATGCGATCCAGCCGGCCGATCTCGCGTTCGGCCTGGAGGAAGTGCGTCCCCGCTTCGTCCGGGTTGGCGCTGTGCTGGGCGAGATCGAGGATCACCTGCAGGCGCGCGAGCGGCGAACGCACCTCATGCGAAAGATCCTGCAGCACGCCGCGATCGTGCTCCACCAGCGCCTCGATGCGACCGGCCATCGCGTTGAAATCGCGTGCGAGCTGGCCGAGTTCGTCGCTGCGGTTCCAGCGCTCGTCGACACGCGCGGACAATTCGCCGGCGGCCATGCGCTGCGTCGCGCTGCGCAGCGCTTCCACCGGTCGCGCCACGCTGCGCGCCACCCACCAGCCGGCGACCGCGATCAGCAACAGCGACAGCAGCAATTGCACGGCCAGGAAGATCGCCATGCGCTTGCTGTGCGTGAGGCGCGCATGCGCAAATGCAAAGCCGGCAAACTGACGCGGCTGTCCGTCCGCACCGGCGAGCTGCTGGATCGATATCTGTGCACCGGGCCACGGGCGCAGCAGCACATCGCGGCCGCTGCCCAGCCATTTCGGCAACATGCGCCGCACCAGCGGCGGCAGCCGCACCGGCTCTAATTCATGACCGTCCTGGAACAGGGTGGCGTCGATGCCCTGGTCGTGCTCCTCTGCGATCCAGCGTCGCAGCGCGACATCGCCGCCGCTTTCGTAAGCGGCATTGGCCTGCTGCGCCAGCCCGCTCCAGTCGATCCCGCGCGTGCTGGTGTATTCGATGAAATAGCGCGCGACCGCACCGCCCAGCACGAACACCAGCACGTTCACCGCGCAGAAGGAGAGCAGCAGCCGCCAGAAGAGCGGACTTTTCAACGGGCTCATGGCACGCCCACGGTCAGCACGTACCCCGCGCCGCGCACCGATTCGATGCGCGGAGATTCGGCGCCGGCCTGTTTCAGTTTCTGCCGCAGGCGGCTGACGTGCACGTCGATGCTGCGGTCGAAACGCTCCAGTTCGCGACCGAGCGCGCTGCGCGAGAGCACGGCCTTGTCGATCACCTCGCCCGCACGCTGCGCCAGCGCGAACAGCAATCCGAATTCCGCGCCGGTCAGAGGCAACTCGTTTTCTCCGGCAAAGGCGCGGCGCTCGCCCGGCGATAACCGCAAGGTGCCGACCTGCAGGTCGCCGGCCGCGGCAACGGTGTGCCGACGCAGTTGCGCGCGCACGCGTGCCAGCAGTTCGCGCGGCAGGCAGGGCTTGGCGAGATAGTCGTCGGCGCCAAGCTCCAGACCGATCACGCGATCCACCGGCTCGCCGCGCGCGGAGAGCATGATCACCGGCAGGCGGTGTTGCATGCGCAATTCGCGCAGCGCATCGAGGCCGTTCTGGCCGGGCATGCTGACGTCTAGGATCAGCAGGTCCGGCCGCAACGATGCGTCCGAAAGCCGCGACAGCATCGACGCGGCATCGTGCACGTAGTCGACCTCGAACGCCTCGCGGCGCAGGTATTCGGCGAGCAGTTCGCAAAGCTCGCGGTCATCGTCGACGATCAATATTCGTGGCATGTGCATAGCGTGCCTGCGAAAGCTGACTTTGAGCTGCACGACCGCGCGCGCTTTACCGTTCTTTACCCCGCGCGCACGATCTTCAACACGGCGCGGGTTTCCAATGCTCGCGGAGGTTCGATTCCCGAACTTTTGAAAAGCGCGGTCATGGATGACTGCTTTTTGATCCTCGCGATCAGGGACGATCGCATAAACCAAGGAGCACTGAAATGCGCAAGACCCTGCTTTCGATCATCGCAGCCGCCGCGATCGGCGGTTCTTCGCTGGCGCTGGCCTCGGCCGGCGGCGCTGGTTTCGGCCACGACGGCTGGCACCACGGTCACGGCATGACGGCCATGCACGAGCTGGGAAAATTGAACCTGAGCGACGCCCAGCGCGACAACATCAGGCAGCTTTCGAAGCAGAGCTTCGGACAGTTGAAGCCGCAAATGGAAATCCTGCGCCAGCAACGCAAGGCGTTCGAGTCGATGGAACCGACGGCTTCGGGCTACCAGACGGCCGCCAACAATCTCGCCACGGCGGAAGCCGGGCTGGCCCGCGCACGAGTGCTGGCGAACGCGTCGCTGCGGGCGCAGGTGTACAACGTGCTGACACCGGCGCAACGCTCGCAACTGGCGACGATGCGCGCGCAACATGAGGCGCGCATGCAGCAGTGGAAGGAGTTTCAGGCGCAGCATCCGCTGCCGGATGAGAAAGCAACTTCGCAGTGATTTCGCGATAATCCGTTCGCGCTGAGCGTAGCGAGCAAAGCGAGCGGAGTCGAAGCGCCCTTCGACTCCGGTTTCATCTTCATGGAAGATGAAACCTACGCTCAGGGGCGAACGGCTAAAGGAAATTTTCCGCAAGTTTGCAGACACAGCGACGGTATCGCGCCGCAATCCGTTCTTCGTCGCGATGGCGGAAATCGCGCACCACCCACTCGCCGTTGACCATCACGCTCCGCACCAGCGGCGCGTTGCCGGCGAAGACGAAAGTGTCGAGCAAATTGTTCCGGTCGCGCGCCGCGAGCAGCGGCGAGTTTTCATCGAGCACCAACAGGTTCGCGCGCGCGCCGTGACCGAACGCTTCGATGCCGCTCGCCTGCGCACCACCCCGCAGCACGGCCTCCCACAAGGTTTCGCCCATGCTCGCTCCGGGTTCAAGCGCAGCGACGTTGCGGCTGCGGGAAGCCACGCGTTGGCCGTATTCCAGCCAGCGCAATTCCTCGACCGGGGAAACGGAGACATGCGAATCCGAACCGATGCCGAGCGTGCCGCCCGCCTCGAGGTATCGCTCAAGCGGGAACAGCCCGTCTCCCAGATTCGCTTCGGTGGTCGGGCACAGCCCGGCAACAGCGCCGGACTTCGCGATGTCGGCCATCTCGCCCTCGTCCAGATGCGTCGCGTGCACCAGACACCAGCGCGCATCGACTTCCGCATGATCGAACAGCCAGCGCACCGGTCGCGCACCGCGCGCCGCGACGCATTCCTCGACTTCTCCGGTCTGCTCGGCGATATGGATGTGGATCACGCCATCGCGCGCCGGCGGCGATGCCAGTATTTCCCGCATCGCCGGTTCTGGCACCGCGCGCAACGAATGCAGGGCGATGCCGACACGCAGCATCGATGATTCCTGCGCGCGCATGTTTTCGAGCAGGTGCGAGTACGAATCCGGATCCATGCCAAAGCGGCGCTGGCGCTCGCTCAAGTCGCGACCATCGAAGCCGCCGGTCATGTACAGCACGGGCAACAGCGTCAATCCGATGCCGGCCTCGCGCGCGGCTTCGATGATCGCCCGGGACATCGCCGCCGGATCGGCATAAGGTTTTCCGCCGGGCGTATTGTGCAGATAGTGGAATTCGCAGACCTGCGTGTATCCGGCCTTGAGCATCTCGACGTAGAGCTGCGCGGCGATCGCGCGCAGGTCGTCCGGATCGATGCGCGAGGCGAAGGAGTACATCGTTTCCCGCCAGCTCCAGAAGTTGTCGTTCTTTTGCGATCGTCCCTGATCGCGGAGATCAAAAAGCGGCCGTCCCTGGCCGCACTTTTCAACAAAGCCGCGACGCTCGGCCAACCCGGCCATCGCGCGCTGGAACGCATGCGAATGCAGGTTGGGCATGCCGGGGAGCACGAATCGTCCCGCCATTTCGGCCGTACCGGAATCACTCCGCCCAACCGCCACGATCCGTCCCTGCTCGATCAGCAGGCGCGCTCCGCCAAGCCAGCCTTGTGGCGTCCAGAGATTTTCCGCTTGCAGGGTCGTTCCGGTCATTCCCGCTCCTCGCGCCCCGCGGGCGCACCGGCAAATCTTATCGGCGATAATCAGCGCGACGCGAATCCTGGACGGTCCATGGGCCAACGCTGGAATCACCTCCTGCTCGATTGCACGCTGGCCACGCTGGCGGGCGAAAGCGACTACGGCTTGATCGAACACGGCGCGCTGGGCTGGCGGAACGGTGAAATCACGTTCGCTGGCACGGCGGGTGACCTGCCGGGAAAACCCGATGCAGTCGCCGACAAGGTCGAATCGCTGCACGGCGCGCTGGTGACGCCCGGCCTGGTGGATTGCCACACGCATCTGGTGTTCGCCGGCGACCGCGCCGATGAATTCGAGCGGCGCCTGCAGGGCGAGGACTACGAAGCGATTGCCCGCGCCGGCGGCGGGATTCTTTCCACCGTGCGCGCCACGCGCGCGGCATCGGAAGACGAATTGCTGGCGCAATCGCTGCCGCGCGCGCGCGGCCTGGTCGCCGACGGTGCAACGACGATCGAAATCAAGTCGGGCTACGGGCTGGATCTCGATACCGAATTGAAGATGCTGCGCGTGGCGCGTCGGATCGGCACGGAACTGGGCATCACGGTCTCGGCCACCCTGCTCGGCCTACACGCGCTGCCGCCGGAATACCGCGATCGCCGGGCGGACTACGTGACGATGGTTTGCGACGAATGGCTGCCGGCGGCGAAACGCGAAGGACTCGCCGATGCGGTGGATGCGTTCTGCGAAGGTATCGGCTTCACGCCCGACGAGGTGCGGCGAGTGTTCGAGCGCGCGCGCGAACTCGGGTTGCCAGTGAAGCTGCATGCGGATCAACTGTCTGGCTTGGGTGGCGGCGGACTGGCCGCCGAACATCGCGCGCTTTCGGCCGATCATCTGGAATGCGCCAGCAACGAGTGCATCGCCGCGATGGCCGATGCCGGCACGGTGGCGGTCCTGCTGCCGGGCAGTTTCTACGCGCTGCGCGAAACGCGCCTGCCGCCGGTGGACGCGCTGCGCGCGCGCGGCGTGCCGATCGCGCTCGCGACCGACCTCAATCCCGGCACCTCGCCGCTGCGGTCGCTGCGGCTGGCGATCAACCTGGGCTGCACGCTGTTCCGGCTGACGCCGGAAGAGGCCTTGCGCGGCGCGACCGTCAATGGCGCGCGCGCGCTCGGCTTGCGCGATCGCGGCCGGCTCGTGCCCGGCCATCGCGCGGACGTCGCCATATGGGACGCGCGCAAACCCGCCGACCTGGCCTACTGGATCGGCGGTTCGCTGTTGCATCGCATTTTCGCCGGCGGACGCGACATCACTCCGCCCTCACACTAGTCACAAATCGTCAACAGCAGTCACAAAACGTGAACTGCCGGACATGCGAGCAGCGCGTCACGTTTGCTGCACGCCCGGATCGCGAGGACGGCGCACGAAAAGTTTCGCTCACAGGGGAGCGATCGTGCGCAGAATTCCGAAATGGGTACCGCTCGTCGTCTTGGCAGCGGCCACCGCGCCCGCGTGCTGCGGCGAAACTGCCGGACAGTTGATGGTGAGCGTCAACGTGGTGGCATCGTGCCGCCTGAGCGTGGACACGGCTGCGCTCTCGTTCGGCGACGTGGAACAGGGCACCGCGGGAGCGAATGCGCGCACGGAAGTGGGCGTCACCTGTTCGCGCGACCAACCCTACGCGATCGGCTTCAGCTACGGTCAGAACGCGGAGGGTACGCAGCGGCGCATGAGCAGCGGCAGCACGGAAGTCGAATACCAGTTGTACGCGGACGCCTCCCGCAGTCGGCCGATCGGGCCGCGCGGCAGCGGCAGCGAATTGCGCGGCACAGGCAATGGCGAGCAGCAGCACCTGCCGGTATATGCCCGTCTCGATGTCGGCCAGAACACGCCCACCGGCATGTACACCGACGTGGTGCGGATGACGGTGGTCTGGTGAAGTCCCAAAGAAACAGCCCCGCTCGAGGCAGGGCTGTTTCGCATTCTCGAAAACAAGCTGGAGATCAGCTCGTGGACTTCCTGGCCGCGGCCTTTCTCGGCGCCGCCTTCTTGACCGCCGGACGCGCTACCGGCTTCGGCGCTGCCGCGGTTTTCTTCACTGCTGCCTTCGACTTCGGCGAGTGCTGCCGGGTGTTGCCGTGGCTGCCCGCGTAGATCTTGCCCTTGCGCGTCTTCTTGTCGCCCTTGCCCATCGTGTCATTCCTGCAGCGGTTGAGGTGCGGCGATGTTAGCAGTTGTTGGTGCGATCGTCCCTGATCCCGGCTCGACTGATCTCATTGCGAACCAGGCTCGTGGACGGAATGGAAGGCCGAAAAGCGGCCACGGAGCTGTTGGCCTGATGACAGCTTCTGGCCGCACTTTTCGATTTCAATGCGGTATCGGTGAAACGCGATCGATTGCGCGCAGGAAATCCGGAGAGAGCCCGGTGTAGAAGAAACAGAGATCATGCGCGCCGCGCGCTGCAATGTTCGCGCGAACGGTAGTCGGTTCTCCGCGTCGCACGTTCGCCATCGGCATGGAGGCGAGCAACGGTCCATCGCAGGTGTCCTGATGGATTTCCAGTTCGCCCGCGGGCGAGTGCGCGGGACGCGTGACGATCTTCGCGATGTCGTGCCAGAGCTGGAAGTTGTCGGGCACGGTGCCGATACGGACGTCGATACCGGCGATATTCGACAGATCGAGCCGCGGATAGATCCAGCACGGATCGAGCAGATCCATCGTGAAATAGGTGCCCGCCTCGCCCGCACCATCCTCCAGCCGCAGCGGCAGCCCGTTCGTACAAGGCTTCAATTGATCGCTGCTCAGACGCAGCAACGACCGCGCATCGAGTTCGCGGCTGCGTGGCCCGGCCAATGCCCGGGACTCGGGACTCGGAGCTCGGGAATCGTGGTCTGGCGCCGGGGACGGGTCGACGAAGGCATTTGCCCGGATGGTTATCGGCAATTTCGTGGACAGCGGCTCTCGATACTTCGGAGAGCGCGCATCCGGCTCGCTGCCATCCAGCGTGTAGCGGATCGTGCCGAACGCGGTCTGATTCGAAAGGGTGATGCGCGCGGTGTTTGCGCCTGCATTCGGCTGCGCCTCGATCTTCACCGCGAACGCGTCATCGGAATAGCCCACGCCGAGCGCGCGGTAACGCTCCAGTTGCGCGGGCATGCGTTGCAGGAAACCCTGCCAGTCGCGCGACCCGCGTGGCGACCACAGGACTTCGGCCAGTGCGTCGATGCGCGGAAACACCGCGTGCTCGACGCGCGCGGGCGTGGTGAGGTATTCGCTCCACAGGTTGGCCTGCGCGCCGATCACGTGTTTCGCCTGCTCCGCATCCAGTTCCTGCGGCACCGGCTCGAAACCGTATACGTCCATCAGCGACACCACGTCCGGACGCCCCGTGGGTTCGTCCGGCAGGTCGCTTTGCAAACGGTCGAAATACATCGCGGGCGAAGGCGACATCACGGTGTCGTGGCCGAGCTTCGCCGCATCGATCGCGCCTTGCGCACCGCGCCAGGACATCACGATCGCGCCTTTCGGCAATCCGCCCTGCAGGATTTCGTCCCATCCGACCAGCCTGCGGCCTTTCGAACTGATATGCTCGCCGATGCGGTCGACGAACCACGCCTGCAACGCGGCCTCGTCCTCGATCCCCAGCGCGCGCATGCGACGCTGGATCTTTTTCGAAGCCTGCCACTGGTCCTTGACCGCCTCGTCGCCGCCGACATGGATGTACGGTCCCGGGAACAGCGCCATCACTTCATCGATCACGTTGTCGAGGAAGCGGAACGTGCCATCGTCGATGTTGTAGATCCAGGTGTGCACGCCCCAGTCGGACGATACTTGCGGCCGTTTGCCGGTCACGCCGAATTGCGGATACGAGGCGATCGCCGCGGTCGCGTGGCCGGGCATTTCGATTTCCGGCACGACCGTTATATGGCGTGCGGCCGCATAACGCACGACCTCACGGATTTCCTCCTGTGTGTAGTAGCCGCCGTATCTGCCGTCACGGCCGGCAAGTGCGACATCGGGACCAACGGGCCTGCGCCATGCGCCAACCTTGGTCAGCTCCGGATAGCGCGCGATCGCGATGCGCCAGCCCTGGTCGTCGGTGAGATGCCACTGGAAGATATTGAGCTTGTGCAGCGCCATTTCGTCCAGCAGCTTTTTGATGAAGGCCACCGGTTGGTAGTGGCGCGCGGAATCCAGCATCAGCCCGCGCCAGGCGAAGCGCGGGTAATCCTCGATGTGCAGCTCGGGAACGCTCGGCGACGCCTGGATGCGGCGGGGCGTCAGCAACTGCCACAGCGTGATTCCGCCGTAGAACAGCCCGGCGGCAGTTCGCGCGCGCACTTCGATGCGATTCGATTCCACGTCCAGCACATAGCCTTCGGGAGCACCCACTTCTGGATCGAAAGCAAACACGATCGCGCTGCCGGGAGGCAGCGCATCACCGGCCGCGACATGCAGGTCGAACGAGCTGGTGTGCCGCAAGGTGTCCGCGAAATAGCGGGCTGCAGACAGAGCCGCAGGATCATGCGACATCACGAAGACTGGCATCTTCGGCGACACTACGAAGTTCGCATCGCGAACGGTGATCCGCGCCGGCATCGGAATCAGCGCCAACGGCGCGTGCTGCGCGGGAGCGGATTCGGCGTGCTTCGGCGGCGTTTGCGCACACCCGGCCAGCAACACCGCCAATATCGCAACTGCCCTTCGCATCGCGATCATCACCACTCCTGTTCGTGCCAAGCCGACTCTACAAAGAAAACGAGCCCGGAGTGGGATTCCGGGCCCGAAGCGTTACACACCTGCGGGAGAGACGTTTCGATCAGAACTTGAAGTTCGCAGTGAGGTAGTACTGGCGTCCGTTTACGTAGAACGCTTCCGGCGCCTTGTCGAAGCCCAGCCCGGCCTGCGTGCCGTTGATGTAATACCTCAGCTTCGGGTTGTTGAGGTTCATGGCGTCGAACGAGAAGCTCACCTGCTCGTTGACCTTGTAGCCCGCCGAGAACGACAGGTAACCCTGGCCCGATTGCCAGTACGGCAGCAATGGGATGCCGGCGCCCGAGTTGCTCATCATTCCGTCGTAGAACTTGGAGCGATACGTGTAGTTGATGCGCGCGTTCCAGTTTGCGTCTTCGTAGAACACCGAAACGTTGGCGGTGTTCTTGGAAGTACCGAAAAGCGGACGGTTGCCGGCGGCGACGTTGTTGCCGAGGGTGCCGTCGGGGTTGTACAGCAAGGTGCCGCCCGAGGAATGGCCGTCGGCGTACGTGTAGTTCAACTGCACGCCGAAGTTGTCGCCGATCGGCTGGATGTAGTTCAGCTCGACACCCTTGAGCGTGCCGTCCACGTTCACCGGAATGCTGACGAGATACTGGCTGTAGATCGGCGCATGCGAGGGGTTGTTGCCGGCGCCGTTGTTGGTGAGGTAGTTGTTGAGGTAGGTGCCGGTCACGGCGCCGTAGTCGTAGTAATTGCTCAAATCCATTTGATACACGCTCGCCGAGAGCAACCCGCGGTGCGCGAAGTACCACTCCAGCGATGCATCGAAGTTGGTGGAGAGGATGGGCTTCAGGCGCGGGTTGGAACCGCTGCCGGAGCCGATGGCGCCCTCGGTCGTCGGATCGGTCAAATTCAAGAATCCAGCCAATTGGCCGTAGTCCTGGCGGGTCAAGGTCTGCGATGCGGCGAAGCGCGCCAGCAGGCTGCCGTCGTCGTTCAGATCGAACCTCAGGTTGAAGCTCGGCAGCACCTTGTTGTAGTCGTGCTTGTAGTAGTTCCAGTACCAACCGTTCGGATAAAACGCCGAGGGCGGAGAACCCAGCGCGTAATCGGCTTCCTGGATGCCGGGGCTGGTGTAGCCGATCTTCTCGTCGGTGGAGACGTAACGCAGACCGGCGTTGGCGCTCCAGTGTTCGCCCTTGAAGTTGGCCTGCACGTACGCGGCGCCGTTCTTTTCCGACATCGAGTAGATGCCGTTGGGATAGAAGCGCGAGGTGCCCGGATCGTCCGTCACCGCGCGATTGGCGTACAAGTCGTTCAATTGTGCGAGCTGATCGGGCGTCCAGAACCAGATGTTGCCCGGCATCTGTCCCACGCCGACGTTGCTGGCGAAATCGCCGGGGTAATTGCCGCCTGCGGGCGGATAGATGGTCGAGTTCACCCCGAACTGCACGGGCGACGCGAAGTTGGGGCCCTGCGCGATATCGGTCGGGCTGTCGTGATCGTGCTTGGCGTAGCGCACACCGAATTGCAGCGACGACAGCGAACCGGCATCGTCGAAATCGTATTCGCCGTCGGCCTGGAACCAGCGGTCCTTGTCGATCACGTGGATGTTCTGTTCGCCGAAGATCCAGTCCAGCCCCGCCGTCGCGGGATCAAAGGCATTGTTGGTTCCGCTCATGGTCCAGTCGAGCGGCTTGCCGAGCCCGTTCATCGCGTAGCTGGCGGTCGATCCGAATCCCGTATCCATCTCCATCACGTCTTGGGTCGGCGTGTTGCCCGTGCCGCGCGTGCTGCCGAGCTGGAACTTGAAACCGAGATTGTTGGTGGCCTGCCAATCGGCGTCCAGCGTGATGAACTGGCTGGATTCGCTCTCGCCCGGGCGCGAGATCATGTCGTAGATTCCCTGCGAAATTGTCGGGTCCCCCGGCAATGTCGCGCTGGTGAGTATGTTGCCCACGATGGTCCCGGTGACGGCCTGCTTCGGAAGCTGGTCGCGCGTCCGCAGCATGTAGTTGCGGTTGTAATCGGTGGCGTCGAGGTGCGAATAGAACGCATCGAGGTTGAAGGTCAGGTTGTCGGCTGCCCTCCATTCGAAATCGACCGAACCGCCCTTGCGCTTGCGCGTCTGCGTGAACAGCGCGGCACCCGGCAGGTTCGGATAGAACACGCCGGTGCTGGCGCTGCCGGGCGTCGCCGCCGAAAGTCCCAGCGAGTTCGCCGCGGGCGAACCGGTGGGGATGTACGAATACCCGAGTACCTCCTGCCCTTCGCGCTGCAACGCGCGTTCTTCGTAGAAAGCCTGCACCATCACACCGAAGGTGTTGGAATCGTTCTTCCAGTTGAGCAGCCCGTTGAATTGCGGCTTGGTGGTGCCGGGCAGATCGGCATACACCGCACCAATGCTGGCTTCCGCGGAAAACGGCTTGCCGAAGTCCAGCGGCTTGCGGGTGATGATGTCGATCGTGCCGGCGGCGCCGCCTTCCAGCAGGCTCGCTTCGGGGGTCTTGTGGATCACCACCTGGCTGACGATTTCCGACGGGAACATCGAGTAGCTGACGCTGCGCGTGCCGCCGCCGCCGAGGATGAACCAGTCCCCCGATGCGACCGAGTGACCGTTGATCGTGGTCAAGGTGAGCGATGGCGCGCTGCCGCGGATGCTGGCGCGATCGGCTTCGTCGAAGCCGCCTTCGGCGCCGGCGGCGTCGGCGATGTTCACTCCCGGCAACTGCGCGATGGTGTCGGCCACGTCCTTGGCGGGCAGCTTGCCGATGTCCTCGGCCGAAACCACTTCGACGTGCGAGTCGGCCGCCTTCTTGGTCTCTATCGACAACGCCTGCGCGGCGCGCAGGCCGACCACGTTGATGGCGCCGAGCTCGGTGACTTCCTGCTTGTTCTTCGTGTTGGCGGTTTGCGCGGTCGCGTCCTGTGGGTTTTGCGCGCCGTTATCTTGCGTGGTGTCCTGCGCATACGCGGTCGCGGAAAGGCAAAGGGCCGCGAAGATGCTGCTTGCGAGAATGGTTCTGCGGAGTTTCATGGCTTTCCCCTCACGGATTGCTGGTCCCGCCGTGGATGCGGATGGCTTGCTGCGGTGGATGTGACGCGGTCCCTGGTCGTGTCGCGTATGTTCCGTCCTGCATTTGCATGGG
>DASXWZ010000394.1:0-1703 GCA_036503375.1 Rhodanobacteraceae bacterium
TGGCGCAACACCGACCAGGTGCCGTGATCCAGGCCCCACTGATCCTGATCCAGCATCACCGGCGTCGGCGCAAATAGTTGCTGCACGCGCCGTGCGAGCTGCGGATCGCCCGGCGCCGGGTATTCCACTTCGAACAGCTCGCGCGGGAAGTTGCCGAAATCGTGGATCGTGCGCGGACGCGCCATTGCCGTCACCGCCGTGCCGCGCGTCACCCAGTGCGCGGAAACCGCCAACACCGCGCGCGGCCGCACGCGCTCGCCGAACGACCGCCAGGCCCGCGTGTAGCGGTTGTCCGCCAGCGCGTTCATCGGGCTGCCGTGGGCGAAAAAGACGGAAGGGAGCATGGCGATTCGCCTCAAGGGTCGCGCGGCAGCTCATCTTGCGCGCTTTGTCGGCGTGCGGCGTGAAGTTTTTGCAGGTCTCGCGGTTAGCTTCGCCGAACCTTGATGCAACACCATCGTGCCCGGTATGTGCCGTTTGCCCCAGCGCACGAAGGCGAGCAGCACCTCGCCCAGATCCCTGCCCTTGGGCGTGAGCGTGTATGCGTATCGCACCGGACGTTCGTGATACGGCGCGCTGCTGACGATGCCGGCGTCTTCGAGACGCTTCAGGCGATCGGCAAGGATGTTGGTCGGGATGCGCTCGGGCGAATCCGACAGCTCCTTGTAGGTGCGCTTGCCGTACAGCAGGTCGCGCACCACCAGCAGCGACCATTTGTCGCCGACGATGTCGAGCGAACTGGCGACCGCGCAGGGCGAGCGCGGGAAGGACTTAGCGATGCTCATGTTCTGATGCTCGATCCTTGTCGATGAGTCCAAGAGTGCGGTTTTCGAATTCATCATTCCTGCTGCGAAAGCGCCACCCTATCCACAAACCGTCATCCCGGCCATGGATTGGCGGGGATCCAGAGCCATGGACGCAACCCAGGTTCGCAGCAGCCGATAGTAGCTTGCGATCTGCAAGTCAGCATGCTACGGTCGCCACTCACTTGCAAACTGCAAGTCACTGGAGCCTCGCCATGTCGACTACCATTCTTCCCCCGCAAGCCCGTTCCACCGGTTTCGGCGGCATCCGCCTCACCGTTGTTCTCGCCATCGCCATCTGGTTCGTACTCGTCGTATCGCTCGGCGCCAAGGGCGCGTTTCTCGGCAAGGCCGGGGCGCCGCCCATCGGCATGGCGATCGGCTTCACGGCGCCGCTGCTCGGGTTTTTCGCGTGGCTGCGGCTCTCGCCTGCCTTCCGCGACTTCATCCTCTCGCTCGACCTGCGCCTGATCGCAGGCATGCAGGCGTGGCGATTCGCGGGCCTGGGCTTCCTGTTTTTGTATGCGTACAAGGTGCTGCCGGGCCTGTTCGCCCTGCCCGCCGGACTGGGCGACATGGCCGTCGGCTTCGCCGCGCCGTGGATGATCCTCGGCCTCGCGCGTCAGCCGGACTTCGCCGCCAGCCGCGCATTCGTCCGCTGGAACTGGCTGGGGATCCTCGACCTCGTCGTCGCGCTCGGCCTCGGCGCCTCGATGGCCATGGCGGCGCCGGGAACCATCAGCACCGCGCCCATGGCGACATTGCCGCTGTTGATCGTCCCCGTATTCCTCGTGCCGATATTCCTGATGCTGCACGTCGCCGCACTGATGCAGAGCCGTCAGATTATTCGCAGCCGCGCGTAGATCGTCGGTGCGCGCAGGAGTTATCTGCAACCGCCGC
>DASXWZ010000395.1:0-5708 GCA_036503375.1 Rhodanobacteraceae bacterium
TCGACGCTCGCCGCCGTGCGGCCACGACCGCGCAAGGCGTCCGTCACGCGCTGCGCGTCCCAGGGCAACTCCGGCCGATGCAGGAAGACGATCGCATCGGCATCCCGCAGGCTCGGCGCCAGCTCTTCGGCATGCGCGCCCATCCTCATGGAGTTGGAACGCGGTTCCAGCGCCACGGCGATCCGCGCATCGCCGACTTTCGCGCGCAATCCGGCCAGCGTAGTCATGATCGCGGTGGGATGGTGGGCGAAGTCGTCGTAGACCCGCACGCCATCGACTTCGGCCACCAGCTCCATGCGCCGCCTGGCGTTCGCGAAAGTTGCGAGATGCGGCAGCAGCGCCGCCGTGTCCACGCCGGCTGCGTTCGCCGCGGCAATTGCCGCCAGTGCGTTCATCACGTTGTGGCGGCCCAGCAGGTGCCAGCGCACTTGCCCGATGCGTTCGTCACCGAGCAGAATCTCGAATGCCGAACCATCGTCGGACAGCAATCGTGCGCGCCAGTCGCCCTGATCGATTCCGAAAGTCTCGACCGGCGTCCAGCATCCTTGTCCCAGCACCTCGGCGAGGCGCGGATCTTCGGCATTGACGATCAGCCGGCCGTTGCCGGGAACGATCCGGACGAGATGATGGAACTGGCGCTGGATCGCCGCGACGTCGGGGAAGATGTCGGCGTGGTCGTATTCGAGGTTGTTGAGGATCGCGATGCGGGGCCGGTAGTGCACGAACTTGGAACGCTTGTCGAAGAAGGCGGTGTCGTATTCGTCCGCTTCGATGACGAACTGCTTGCCCCTCGCGAGCCGCGCCGACACGCCGAAATTTCCCGGCACGCCGCCGATCAGGAATCCCGGATCGCACCCTGCGCGGTCGAGCAAGTGCGCCAGCAGACTCGTGGTGGTGGTCTTGCCGTGGGTGCCGGCGACTGCGAGCACGTCGCGAGCACGCAGCACGTTTTCGCCCAGCCATTGCGGGCCGGAGATGTACGGCAACTTCGCATCGAGCATGTACTCGACGGCCGGATTGCCGCGCGTCATCGCATTGCCGACGAGGACGATATCCGGCGCGGGTTGCAGATGCTCCGCCGAATAACCTGATTTCAGTTCGATGCCGAGCGCGCGCAACTGGTCGCTCATCGGCGGATATACGTTCGCGTCCGAACCCTCGACTTCATGGCCCAGCTCGCGCGCCAGCGCGGCCACGCCGCCCATGAAAGTGCCACAGATGCCGAGGATGTGTGCCCGCATCCGCTTACGTCCAGGCGCCGGGCGCCGCCGCAACCAGCACCGAGGCCATCAGATCGGCGAACCCGATCGCCAGCAGCGCCAGCACGCCTCCGGCCACCGGGATGTCGAGCGCGTGGCGAAGGATGTTGACCGAGATCGCCACCTGCCAGAGCGCCAGCACGAACAACGCGAGCAGCGCGGCGGTCTGGCGTGGGTTCAACTGCACATTCGGCGTCAGCGGCAAGCCGATCATCAGGGCGAGCGGCAACAGCACCAGTTCGAACAACAATCCGGTCGCCACCAGGGACAGCGCGGTCTGCACGAACCGCGCGGACCTGCCGCGCCAGCGCAGCAGCGCGAACAAGGCCGCCAGCGCGGCCAGCGTGCCGACATTGGCCCCGGCGATCACCGCCGCGGAGTTGCCCTGGTACAGATCGAATGCGATCTCCAGCGCCGCGCCGATCACCAACAGCGCCACCAGCGTGCGCGGCGCGTATGGCATGTCCTGCGGCCCGGCGCGGAAGAAGACCAGGTCGCGCAGGCGCGCCAGTGGTTGCGTCCAGGCAGTCACGGATGTGTCGGTATCAGACAGTCGCGGAGGACCGCGTATTCAGCGCAGCCAACAGCCGCACGAAAATGTCTTCGATCGCGCCCACTCCGTCGACTTCGGCAAGCAGCCCGCGCTGCGCGTAATAGTCCGCCACCGGCGCGGTCTGCTCGGCATACACCTGCAAACGCCGCCGCACCGTATCGGGATCATCGTCCGCCCGGCCCTGCGCCTCGAAGCGGATTTTCGTGCGCTTGATGATGTCCGAATCTGGCACGTTCAACTTCAGCACCGCATCCAGCGGCTGGCCGATCCGTTTGAGCAGTCGATCGAGGGCATCCGCCTGCGCGAGATTGCGCGGATAACCATCGAGGATGAATCCGGCATGGGTGTCCGGCTGCGCCAGACGCTCTTCCAGCATCGCCAGCACGATCTCGTCGGACACCAGGTGACCGGCATCCATTACCGCCTTCGCGCGCAGGCCCAGCGGCGTGCCGGCCTTCACCGCCGCGCGCAGCAGGTCGCCCGTGGAAATGTGCGCGATCCCGAGCTCCGCCTTGAGCCGCGCGGCCTGGGTGCCCTTGCCCGAGCCGGGCGCGCCGAGTAGCACGATACGCATGATTTCTCGAACGAGAAAGGTCTTAACCTGTACGCTAGCGGGCGCGCGGTTGCCGAGTCAAACTGCAAGCCTTCGGCAAGGAGCGTCCATGGAACCCGGCAAACTGCTTTATGCCCAGTCCGGCGGCGTCACCGCGGTGATCAATGCCACCGCTGCGGCGGTAATCGAGACCTGCCGCAAGCACAAGGTCACGGCGTACGCCGCGCGCAACGGCATCCTCGGCGCGTTGCGCGAGGAGCTGATCGATACCACGAAGGAGTCGCCGGCGGCGATCGAGGCGCTGCGCCATACGCCCGGCGGTGCATTCGGCTCTTGCCGCTACAAGCTGAAATCCATCGAGGCCAACCGCGCGCAGTACGCGCGCCTGATCGATGTGTTCCGCGCGCACGACATCCGCTGGTTCCTCTATAACGGCGGCAACGACTCGGCCGACACCGCGCTGAAACTTTCGCAGATCGGCAAGACGCTGGGCTACGACATTCGCTGCATCGGCGTGCCGAAAACGGTGGACAACGATCTCGTCGTCACGGACTGCTGCCCTGGTTTCGGCTCGGTCGCCAAGTACACCGCGGTATCGGTGCGCGAATGCGCGCTGGATGTGGCCTCGATGGCATCGACTTCGACCAAGGTGTTCGTGATGGAGGTGATGGGCCGCCACGCCGGCTGGATCGCAGCCTCCGCGGGCCTGGCTGGCGGACATCGCGGCGAAGCGCCGCACATCATCCTGTTCCCGGAAATCATCTTCGACGAGCAGAAGTTTCTGAACCGCGTGCGCGAGATGGTCGAGCGCGTGGGCTGGTGCGTGGTGGTCGCGTCGGAAGGCCTGAAAACGCCCGAAGGGAAATTTCTTTCCGAAGCAGGAACGACGGATGCGTTCGGCCATGCGCAACTGGGCGGCGTGGCGCCTGCGCTGGCCGCGCTCGTGCGTGACAAATTGAAACTGAAGGTGCATTGGGCTCTGCCGGATTACCTGCAGCGCTCCGCGCGCCATGTCGCATCGAAAACCGATGCCGAACAGGCGTACGCTGTGGGCAAGGCCGCAGTCGAATACGCGATCAAGGGCATGAACGCGGTGATGCCGGTGATCGTGCGCACTTCCGACTCGCCCTACCGCTGGAAGATCGAATCCGCGCCGCTGGAGAAGATCGCCAATCGCGAGAAGAAGCTGCCGGCTTCGTATCTGACCAAGGACGGCCACGGCATCACCGCCGCCGCGCGCAAATATCTTTCCCCGCTGATCCGCGGCGAAGCGCCTCCGCCGTACGCAAAGGATGGATTGCCGGAGTATGTTGCGTTGAAAAATGCTGCGGTGAAGAAAAAACTGTCGGCCTGGAACGGATAGCCCGTGCGCCTGCGTGCGCCCCGCCATCACGCGCTGCAACCCTGGATCGCAAGCATCTGGGTTTCCGAAAGCGCGCGATCGCAGCGCGAACACGCCATACCAGCCGGCACCATGCAGCTCGCCATTCGCATCGACGGGCCGCCGCTGCGGCTGTATTCGGACGAGCGGGATCTCGGCGGGCGCGAGTTGAGCCGCGCGGTCATCGGCGGTGCGTACGGTGACTATTACATCAAGCAGACCGCGGTGGGCCGCACGGTCGGCGCGCAACTGAAGCCCGGCGCGACATGGGCCCTGTTCGGTATTTCCGCTGCACAACTTGCGCAACGTCATACGGCCATTCAATCGTTCTGGGGCGAGGCAATGGGGCGTTTGCACCAGCGCCTCGCCAGCACCGCGGCAACCGATGATCAGATCGAGCTTATGGAACAGGCG
This sequence comes from Rhodanobacteraceae bacterium, assembly GCA_036503375.1. GTDB lineage: Bacteria > Pseudomonadota > Gammaproteobacteria > Xanthomonadales > Rhodanobacteraceae > 66-474. The sequence goes on from DASXWZ010000395.1 coordinate 4,161, forward strand.
CTGCTGGCGCACCTGCTGCCGATACGCGCCCTGCATCCGCAGGTGGCGCAGGCGCTGGAAAAACTGGACGTCTGCGCGAACGTCGATGCCGCGCTGGCCGAAACCGATTGCAGCCATCGCCACTTCATCGCGCTGTTTCGCGACGCAACCGGTTTGACCCCCAAGCGCTACGCGCGGCTCCGCCGCTTCCATCGCGTGCTGACGGCGGCGACGGGCAACGACCTGGCGTGGAGTGCCTTGGCGCAAGCGCACGGCTACTGCGATCAGGCACACCTGAATCTCGATTTCCGCGAGTTCACCGGTTTGCCGCCGCGCGCATGGCGGCGCGCGCACGGCGGGCATCCGCACCATCTGCCGGTGCGCTAGTCAAATTTTTCCAAGACGCCACAAATACGGCGACGCATACTGCCGCGCGTCACCTCGCGGGAAGCCACCATGAAAGTCCACGAGCTGTTTGCCTACCTTTGCGTCGACAACGCCGATCGCGCGATTGCCTTCTATCGGGAGGTCTTCGGCGCGACGGAAAAATTCCGCCTGACCGAACCGGGCGGGCGCATCGGCCACGCCGAAGTCGACTTCGGTATCGCCACCCTGATGTTGTGCGAGGAATATCCGGAAATCGGCATCTGCAAGCCCGATCCGGCCCGTCACAGTGTCAGTCTGCACGTGCATGTGGACGATGCCGACCAAGTGATCCGCCGCGCGGTCGCGGCGGGTGCGAAGCTCGAGCGCGAACCTGCGGACATGTTCTACGGCGAACGCAGCGGCGTGATCATCGATCCGTTCGGCCATCGCTGGAACATCGGCCACAGCATCGAAGCAGTCACGCCGGAAGAGATGCAGCGCCGTTATGCGCAGGCAATCGGCCCATCCTGACCGGTTTTGTCCTCAGCCCGGATTGGTCGCGCTGATGAACCACGTGCTCGATGGCGCCCACACGCCATTCGCCCGCACGAAGGGCGCGAGCGTCTCCTTCAGCGCCACGACCACCTGCGGCTTGAGCCTCTGGCCTTCCTCCGCCGCGAGGCGGATCACCTCGCCGGCGGGACCCAGCGCCATCGCGAACTCGATGGCATCGTCGATGTCGCGGCCGATGCAGATGTCGCAGTCGTAGCGTTCGAAGGTGATGCGCTCGTAGCCCGCGCTACGCAACATCAGGCTCACCATGTCGGGGCCCGCCATGGAGAACGGCCCCGGCCCGCAGTGCACCTGGTCGGTGTCCTCGTGCGACACAACCGGCACGATCTGCTTCACGCGCAGCTCGGCCTCGTGCAGCCACGGGTTTTCCTCGCGCCTGCGCCACACGATCTGCATGAAGCTACCGCCGGGCTTCAGCGCCTTGCGCACATTGCGCATGGCTGCGCCGGGCATCTCGAAGAACATCGTGCCGAAACGCGCGAACGCGTGATCGTACGGGCCACGCAGGTCGTCCGCCTGCGCGTCGCCGACGAAGAAATGCGCGTTGTCCGTGCCTGCCTCGCGTGCGAGCGATTCGGCGTCGCGGATGAAATTGGCGGCGCAGTCCATGCCGATCGCCGCGCCGTGCGG
>DASXWZ010000396.1:0-9025 GCA_036503375.1 Rhodanobacteraceae bacterium
GGCCGCGAAGCCTTCGCCGAATTCGAACACCTGCCGCGGCCGCGCACCGCCGTCTTGCTGGGCGGGCCGCGTCGCGGCATCGCATTCGACGACGCGTTCCTGCGCGCGCTGACCGCGGGCATCACGCGACGATTGCAAAGAGAGGGCGGCAGCGTGCTGGCCACCGCTTCAAGGCGCACGCCGCACGACTACGCGCGCGGCGTGCATGAGGCGATGGCGCCTTTCCCGGGCGTGTTCTGGAGCGGCGACGCCGACGGTGCGAATCCCTATCCGGGCCTGCTCGCGTGGGCCGACCGCATCATCGTGACGCCCGACTCGGTCAACATGCTCTCCGAAGCCGCCGCGGTCGGCGTGCCGGTGCACACGCTCGCGGCCGCACCGTTGCCGGACAAGCTCGCGCGTTTCCACGCGGCGCTGCGCGATCGCGGTTCGTTGCACGACCTGGACGCGCAGGTCGAAAAAAATAGCTCGCCGCCGCTGCGCGAAACGGCGCAAGTGGCCCGACAGCTACGGGGAAAAATCGAACCCGGCATCGCGGGCAACGCGCAAGATTTCATCGGCGTTTGACGCGAGCGTTTCATCGCGCGAAACCACGCGCGGTTTCGCGTCCAGCGTGCAGGCCAGTGCACGCGCGAGCAGCAGCGCGTGCGCTTCGCGCAGGACACCCGTATCGGCACGCGACAACACGCCGGCATCGGCGCAGGCGTCGAGCAGGCAGGGCGTATCGGTGCGTTGGGTCAAATGCGGATGCCGCGCCGCATTCAACAGCACGAGGCCCTGCAGCAGGAACTCGATGTCCAGCAATCCACCCGCGCCCTGTTTCAGATCGAAGGTCTGCGCGTCGGAACGATCGCGTTCCGCGCGCCATTGCGCGCGCATGCGGCGGATCTCGGCGATGGTGGCCGCGGCATCGCGCGGTCGCGCCAGTACGCCCGCGCGTTCGTGCGCGAATTCCCCGCGCAAAACGGCATCGCCCGCGATCGTCCGCGCGCGCACCAGCGCCTGGTGCTCCCAGATCCAGGCGCGCTCGCGCTGGTAGCCGGCGTAAGCGGAAAGGCTGGCGACCAGCAAACCCTTGCTGCCGTCGGGACGCAGCCGCGTATCCACTTCGTACAGTCGGCCGCCACGCGTGGGTGTGGACAACCAGTGCACCACGCGCTGGGCCAGCCGCGCGTACCAGCGCGTGCCTTCCAGGGAACGCGCGCCATCGCTCGCCATCGCTGCACGCGCGGAGTCGTAGACGAACACAAGATCCAGGTCGGAGGCAAAACCCAGTTCGCAGCCGCCGAAGCTGCCATAGCCGATGACGGCAAACCCCGAGGAATCGCCCGGCAGACTTCCGTGTTGTGCTGTCAGTTCGCGCATCGCCAGCTCCAGCACTGCGCCGGTGACGGCGCCCGCCGCATCCGCGAGCCTGCGTGACGTGGTCACCGCGTCGGCGTAGCCATCGCGCGAGGCCAATCCCGCGCGCAGCACGAAACTGTCGCGCCACTCGGCGATCGCTGCCAATGCGGCTTCCGCATCGTCCTCCTGCCGCACCGCGTCGGACAATTCGCGCGCGATCAGATTCTCATCGTCGGGGAAGCGCTCCAGACGCGGATCGAGCACATCGTCCAGCAACAAGGGTTGCGCGATCACGCGTTCCGCCAGCCAGGCGTCTTCCGCGCACAGACGCGCCAGCCGCGTGCGCGCGGCGGGATGTTCCTCGAGCAGGGCAAGATACGCCGAGCGACGCGCGATCGCCTGCACCAGCCTGCAGAGATTGATCAACGCAGCGTTCGGCTCGCGCGTCTTGCGCGCCGCTTCGATCAGCAACGGCAGCAGATGATCCAGTCGCTGCATTCCACGCGCAGACAATCCACGCAACGACGCCACCCCCGTGAGTGCGGAGACCAGCGCGTCATCGAAGACGAACCCGGCAAGCTGCATTGCGCCGGCATCCAGCTTCTGCGCGCGCGTGGCGCGCCACAGTTTCTCTCCGGCTTCGGACGACCCGGTTTGTGCGTGTTCTGCCGCCCGCGGCAACAGCACCGCGGTGAACGCTTCCGAAACATCGGCGCGGTGCGCGTCCAGTGCCGCCTTCAACACGTCCCACTCCGCGAAATCCAGCCCGATCGCCAGTCGCGCGCGCGCCAGCGGATCTTCAGGAATTGCGTGCGTCTGCTGGTCGGCGAACATCTGCACGCGGTTCTCCAGACGCCGCAGGAACACGTACGCCTCGCGCAATGTCCTGGCGCGATCGGCGGGCAGATAGCCGCGACGCGCACAGGCTTCCAGCGCCGGCAACAAGCCTTGCACGCGCAGCGCGGGGTCGCGCCCGCCGCGGATCAGTTGCTGCAGTTGCACGATGAATTCGATCTCGCGGATCCCGCCGGGACCGAGTTTCAGGTGATCGGCCAGATCGCGGCGCGCCACTTCCGCGTCGATCAGGGATTTCATCTCGCGCAGGCCTGACAGCGCGGTGTAGTCGAAATAGCGCCGATAGACGAAAGGACGCAGCAATTCCAGCAGGCGTTTGCCGGCGGCGAGGTCGCCGGCGACCGGCCGCGCCTTGATCCAGGCGTAACGCTCCCAGTCGCGGCCCTCGCGCTGGTAGTACTGTTCCATGGCCGCGAATGAAACCGCGACCGGTCCCGCTTCTCCGAACGGGCGCAGGCGCAGGTCCACGCGCGCGGCGATGCCGTCCGTACCGGCTTCGTTCAGGCTGCGCACGAATTCGCGCGCCACGCGCGCGAAGAACTCCGCATTGTCCAGCGCACGCGCGCCGTCGGTTTCGCCGCTTTCCGGAAACGCGAGGATCAGATCCACATCGGAAGAAAAATTCAACTCGCCGCCACCGAGCTTGCCCAGCCCCATGATCACCAGCGACTGCGGTGCGCCCTGCGGGTTGCGCGGAATCCCGAAGCGCGCGCGCATCCGTCCTTCGGCCTCGCGCAAGGCGACGGCGATCAGGGTTTCGTACAAGGCAGTGGCGCCGCTCAGGGTGTCGGCCAGATCGTCCAGGCCGTTCACGTCGCGGAAAACCAGCCGCAGCGCCTCGGCACGACGGAATCGGCGCAACCGTGCGTGGAAATCGTCGCTCGAACCAAGCAGGGATGCGCGCGCCGAAGCCGGTGCCGGATCGCGCAGCCGCTCGAGCCCGCGGGCGTCCAGCAACTGCGGTTCGCGGCGCAGGGCCTCGAACGCGAAGTCGCTGGCCAGCAGCAGCCGGCGCAGCCGCTCGGCCACCCCGGCGTCATCGTGCAGCCGGATACCGGCGCCGCGACAGAGTGCCGCCAGTTCGGCATAGCGCGCGTCGGCCAGCGCGTGGGTTCGTGAAGGCGTCGTGACCCCGGCCATGCGGCGATTATGCCCGCGCGCCGCCAACGACCGGTTCATGTCGGCGCGATTACATTGATGTTCCAGAATCGGTACCGCCGCATGTCGAATAGCCCATTTTTCCGACGCCATCCGCTGTTGCCGCGCGCGATCTTCGCGGCGCTGGTGGCGCTGTTGTTCGTGCTCGCCACCGGCATGCTGGATGGCGATCCAGGGGTCTCGCCATTGAATCTGTTCGTCGCGCCGCGCGCGCTGTTGGCCAATGCGCTGCCGGGGCTGCTGCTGGCTTTCGTGCTGCTGGCGCTCATCCGTCGCGCGCTGCTGTCCTTCCTGCTGGCCTTCGGGGCGGAGGCGCTGCTGTACTGGATCAATGCGCAGAAAGTGGCGAACCTCGCCTCACCTTTGGTGCCGGCCGATTTCCACATGCTGGGCCAGTTGCGTGAAGGCGGCGCGCATCTGCTGAGCGGCTACGCGCACCTCGGTGCGTGGTGGCTGGCGGCAGCGATCGCGGGCGTGCTGGTCCTCATCGCGCTGTGGCGTTACGAACCGCCGCTGCTCGGCAAACGGGCCGCGCCGCGCGCGGGCATTGCCGTTGCCGCATCGGCCGCGCTGCTTTCGCTGTGTGCCGGCTGGTCGGCCTGGCACGTGCTCTATGACAAGGGGGATCTCGCCTTCCAGCCCTGGTCGGCCACCGAATCGGCCAAGACCGGCGGCGTGATCACCATGCTCGCGCTGTACCGGCTGGACTACGCGGGCGCCCACGCCAAGGTGGATACGCAGGCCGCGCGTGCGCTGCTCGGCGACACCGAGGATGCGGTGCGCGCGCGCATGGCGGCGGGCAACGACGGCTTGCGACCGGACATCGTGGTCGTGCAGAGCGAGTCGTTTTTCGATCCCGGCCGCATGCGCGGCTACGCGTCGCACCAGTTCATCCCCAATTTCGAGCGGCTCGCCCGCGAAGGCGAATCCGGCTCCTTGCACGTGCCGACCTTCGGCGGCGGCACCATCCGCACCGAGTTCGAGGTGCTGACCGGCTTGCCGTTGCGTTACTTCCCGCAAGTGCAGTTCCCATATCTGCAGATCGATGCCAAGGTGATTCCCGGCCTGGCGCGCACCTTGCGCTCCAACGGCTACACGACGACCGCGATCCACGACAACAACCGGGGATTCTGGAACCGCGCCAGCGCCTTGCAGCGGCTCGGCTTCGACCGCTTCATCGCGATCGACGGTTTTCCGAAGGATGTGCCGCACGACGGTCACTATGTGGCCGACAGCGCGTTGACAGATGAAATCCTGAAGCAACTGCGCGACTCCGGTCCGCCGCAATTGATCTTCGCGATCAGCATGGAGGCGCACGGGCCCTACGACGGCAATCCGGGCCCGATCAACATCGCCGAGCGCGATGCGATCCCCGTGCCGCAGGGCGTGACCGGCACGGCGAAGACGATGTTGCAGAACTATCTCTACCACCTGCGCCACGCCGACGAGCAGCTCGGCCGGCTGGCCGATGCGCTGTCCCAGCGCGCACGTCCCACGCTGCTGATGTTCTACGGCGACCACTTGCCCGCGCTCGGGCAGGCGTTCGAGGTCAACGGTTTCAAGGACGACCAGGACCAGCTCGCGCAGACGGGCTCGTGGCTGCTGATCGATCCGGCGCATCCGCAGGACACACCCTCGGAAGCGTTGGCGGCCTGGGCGTTGCCGGGGCAACTGCTCGAACGCGCAGGCATCCGCGATGACGCCTGGTTCGCGCTCACCGATGTGATGGCGCCCCAGCTCTCGGCGCTGACCCGCGCGCCGGATGCGCCTCCCGCGCCGGAAGACGCGCAGCAGCGCGCGCTCGATCAGGGCATGGTCAACATCGCGCAACTGCGACTCAAGGGCAAACTGCAGAAGCTGATGCCCGACGGCGACACCGAAGCCGAACTCGCCGCACGCACGCCGCACCCGCAAGCGCAGCCGGTGCTGGCGACGCCGAACGGCGCATCGCAGTAAAACCTTTCCGCAAGTATTCCCCTCTTCCCGTCCCGCTTCGCAAGCAGGAACAGGATCAAAAAAAAGCCCCGCGAAAATCGCGGGGCTTTTGACTTTCGAGCTTTTGGGCTTTCCGGTTTTGCTCCTACGGCGGCACAGGGATGTGCCGCCGTACCCCGGGCGCAAAATCAGGGACGATTTTGCGTCCGAGACATCAGAAATCCATTCCGCCCATGCCGCCCATGCCGCCGCCCATGCCAGCGCCGCCGCCGTGGTTGTGCTCTTCCTTCTTCGGCGCCTCGCCCACCATCGCTTCGGTGGTGATCATCAGGCCGGCGATGGAAGCCGCGTTCTGCAGCGCAGTGCGGGTGACCTTGGTCGGATCGAGGATGCCCATCTCGACCATGTCGCCGTACTGGCCGGTGGCGGCGTTGTAACCGAAGTTGCCCTTGCCGTCGCTGACCTTGTTCAACACCACGCTGGGCTCCTCGCCCGAGTTGGTGACGATCTCGCGCAGCGGCGCTTCCATCGAACGCTTGGCGATGGTGATGCCGTGGTTCTGGTCTTCGTTGTCGCCCTTGACCGAACCGATCGACGCCAGCGCGCGCACCAGCGCCACGCCGCCACCGGCGACCACGCCTTCCTCGACCGCAGCGCGCGTCGCGTGCAGCGCGTCTTCCACGCGCGCCTTCTTCTCCTTCATCTCGACTTCGGTCGCAGCGCCGACCTTGATCACCGCCACGCCGCCGGCGAGCTTGGCCACGCGCTCCTGCAGCTTCTCGCGGTCGTAATCGGAGGTGGTTTCCTCGATCTGCGCCTTGATCTGCTTGATGCGGCCCTCGATGCCCTTGGTGTCGCCGGCGCCGTCGATGATGGTCGTGTTTTCCTTGGTCACCACGATCTTCTTGGCGCGGCCGAGATCCTTGACCGTCGCCTTTTCCAGCGACAAGCCGACTTCCTCGGAGATCACGGTGCCGGCGGTGAGGATCGCCATGTCTTCCAGCATCGCCTTGCGACGATCGCCGAAGCCCGGCGCCTTCACCGCGCAGACCTTGACGATGCCGCGGATGGTATTGACCACCAGCGTCGCCAGCGCCTCACCTTCGACTTCCTCGGCCACGATCAGCAGCGGCTTGCCGGACTTGGCCACGCCTTCCAGCACCGGCAGAAGATCACGCACGTTGGAAATCTTCTTGTCGTGCAGCAGCACGTACGGATCTTCCAGTTCGCACTGCATCGACTGCTGGTTGTTGATGAAGTACGGCGACAGATAACCGCGGTCGAACTGCATGCCTTCGACCACATCGAGTTCGTTTTCCAGGCCCGAACCGTCCTCGACCGTGATCACGCCTTCCTTGCCGACCTTGTCCATCGCCTCGCTGATCAGCTTGCCGATCACCTCGTCGCCGTTGGCGGAGATGGTGCCGACCTGCGCGATCGACTTGGAGTCGCTGGAGGGCTTGGAAATCTTCTTCAGCTCATCGACCGCGGCGGTGACCGCCTTGTCGATGCCGCGCTTCAGGTCCATCGGGTTCATGCCGGCGGCGACCGCCTTCATGCCCTCGCGGATCATCGCCTGCGCGAGCACGGTCGCGGTGGTGGTGCCGTCACCGGCCACGTCGGAAGTCTTGGAGGCGACTTCCTTCACCATCTGAGCACCCATGTTCTCGAACTTGTCTGCGAGTTCCACTTCCTTCGCCACCGACACGCCGTCCTTGGTGATGGTCGGGGCGCCGAAGCTCTTCTCGAGCACGACGTTGCGGCCCTTGGGACCGAGGGTGGCCTTGACCGCATTGGCCAGGGTGTTAACGCCGCGCAGCATGCGCGCGCGCGCGTCTTCGGAAAAACGGATTTCTTTGGCTGCCATGGTTGTGATCTCTCAATTCAAAGTTTTTCGCGCACACGCAAGACGTGAGCGGTGATTGGTGAGCGTGAGCGGGAAGACGCGAGAGCGATTCGACCGCTCACCGCTGACCGCTCACTGCTTCGGCGATCAACCTTCAATAATCGCCATCAAATCCTCTTCGCGCATGACGAGCAGTTCCTCGCCATCGACCTTGACCTCGGTGCCCGAATACTTGCCGAACAGCACCTTGTCGCCGGCCTTCACCGCCAACGGACGGACCTTGCCGTCTTCCAGGATCTTTCCGGTGCCCACGGCCACGACCTCGCCCTTGACGGGTTTCTCGGTAGCCGTATCGGGGATGACGATGCCGCCGGCGGACTTGGTTTCCGCCTCCAGGCGCTTGATGATCACGCGGTCGTGCAACGGACGAAGCTTCATAGCGACTCCAGCTTGTTTTCAGTGATTGGAACGCCCCTTCAGGACTGTTAGCACTCGGGGCTCGAGAGTGCCAATTGTAGGCACACGGCCGCCCGATGCAAGGGCTGCCATGGCCGGACACACTGCAGGTGGGGATGGTTTGGGCCGGATCAAGCCTTGTTATGCTTTCCCTCCCGCCCGGCGCTCACCATGTCCAATGCCGTCCTGCTGCTGTCCACCTGCCCCGACGCCGAAGTCGCGGCGAAGATCGGCCGCACGCTCGTGGAAGAACGCCTGGCCGCATGCGTCAACCGCGTTGCCGGCGTGAAGTCGGTCTATCGCTGGCGCGACGAAATCCACGAAGATGCCGAGTTGCTGCTGTTGATCAAGACCACCCGCGAGCGCATCGAAGCGCTGCGCGCGCGGCTGGTTGAACTGCATCCCTACGAGGTACCGGAACTGATCGCACTGGATATCGCCGGCGGACATACATCGTATCTGGACTGGTTGTGCGAACAGGTGTGAGCTGGCAGGCCACTCGCCGGTCTTGCGACAATAGGTTGTTTGATCACGGTATCGTTGTGCCCCGATTGATGTCTTCGAAACTCGTGCGTCGCGCGCTGTGGCTGTTGCTGCTTGCGCTGCCGGCAGCGCAGGCGGCGCCGGAGTTGCTGCAAGCCACGGAGGCCTTCCGGCTCGGCGCTCGAATCGCCGCGCCGGGCAAGCTGCAGCTGCACTGGAACATCGCGCCGCACTACTACCTGTATCGCGGACGCATCCATGTGACATCGCTGGATGCGAATGCGCGGATCGGCGCTTTGCTGTTGCCGGATGGCGTGAAGGAACACGATCCGTATCTGGGCGATGTCGAGATCTATCACAACGCGCTCGATGCGAGCGTGCCGTATTCGATCGTTCCGGCGGCGCCTGCGAATCTGCGCGTGGCGGTGACTTTTCAAGGCTGTCACGAGGTCGAGCCGAAGATCTGTTATCCGCCCATCACGCAGAACTTTTCCGTGCCGCTGAGCGGGACCGAAGCCGGTGCAATCAGCTTGCCTGATTCGGGCGCCGGGCCACGGCATGTCGCGCTGCATCCGTTGCAAGCCCCGCGACAAACAGATTCGGCCGCTGTGACGAGCCGCGCTGCGATTGCCGCCACCACGCCGTCGAGCTCGCCCACATCGAATCTGCCACTGGTGCTATTGCTGGCATTCGTCGGTGGCTTGATCCTGAACCTGATGCCTTGCGTGCTGCCGGTACTGGCGATCAAAGCGATCGGCCTGCTGGAAAGCGCAGAGAGCCAAGCACGGGCGCGGAGACATGCGTCGGCCTATACCGCCGGGGTGCTGGCGAGTTTCCTCACCATCGGCCTTTGCATCCTCGCACTGCGCAGCGCGGGAAGTGCGCTCGGGTGGGGCACGCAACTGCAGCAACCGCTGCTGGTAGCGGTGCTGGCCTGCGTAGTGTTTG
>DASXWZ010000397.1:0-7647 GCA_036503375.1 Rhodanobacteraceae bacterium
CAGGCACACCGCCAGTTCGGTCAACGACGCGGGGCGCTGCAGGATGACGTGACCCGGCGCGCCATCGACTTCGGGGAAGCGCAAGTTGTAACGCTCGGGGTGCATGAACAGCCACGCGGCCGCCAGCACCATCGGCACGTAATCACGCGTTTCCGGCGACAATGAAAAATAGATCTGCGGATCCCAGAAACTCGCGCTGCCCTGTGCGCTGGCCAATCGCCCGACGCGGCCTTCGCCGCCGTTGTAGGCAGCCAGCACCATTTCCAGATTGTCGTTGAACTGCGCCAGCTGCTCGGTCAGGTCTTCGGCGTTGGCGCGCGCCGAAAGCGCCGGATCGAAGCGCTGGTCGAAACCATCCACGGTGGTGAGGCCGAAGCGCGCGCCGGTGGCCGGCATGAATTGCATCGGGCCCGCCGCGCCGGAACGCGATACCGCGTGCACCTTGCCGCCGGATTCCTTGGCGAGGATGCCGAACAGGATGGCTTCGGGCAGGTCGGCGTTCTGGTATTGCGGCCACATCTCGAAACGCAGGTATTCGTAGTCGACGTACGCCTGCATCAGGTTGGGGCGCATGCGCGTCAGCCAGGTTTCCAGCGCCGCCTTCACCGGTCCATTCATCGCGATCAGGTCGGAGAGCTTGCGTCCGCGCAGCAGGCTGACGCTGCGCTGCGCCTGCGGCATCGCGTTCAACACCGGCGAAGCGCTTTCGCCGGAAGTCACCGCGTCGGGCTGGTCGGAAATCTCGTCGCCTTCGTCGCCGCCGAGGAAACTGCCGTCCTTCAGACGCAGCGCGCGATCGTAGGTGCTGATGAAACGCTGGATGTCGCAACCGTCGAGGTTGACGCATTGCGCGGCACCGTTGCGCATGGCATCCAGCGCCACGCTGATCGAATGCTCGGCCTGCGCGTTGTCGTTCTGGCGCGCGAGCATCAGCGCCTGGTCGTAGTCGCGGCTGGCCTGGTCGAGCTTCGCGTACAACGCATCCAGCGCCGAATTGGCCGAACCGTTGCGCGCGGGCGCGCTGGAGCAGCCGGCGAGCAGCACGAACGAAACGGCGATCAGCATGGATCCCGGCCGCACCCGCGGCAAGAAATTGGAAAACGACATCGCAACGACACCCGCAGAAGGAATGCAGGTGCACCCTAACCCGCAAGCGCAATCGACTCAAGCGCCGGTCACGTACAATCCGCGACGCGATCACAAAACCGGGAGTGGATGATGGACGACATCCTGATCGGCAGGAACGACAGCATCGCGGTCGAACTCGATCCGCACTTCGGCAACCGGCACGGCATGGTCGCCGGCGCGACCGGCACCGGCAAGACGGTTTCGCTGATGGTGCTCGCGGAAGGTTTCTCGAAACTCGGCGTGCCCGTGTTCATGGCGGACGTGAAGGGTGACATCGCCGGCCTGTCGCAGCCCGCGGTGCCCACGGGCGACAAGTTGCAGGCGCGCCTGCAGAAGCTCGGAATCGACAAGTCATGGAGACCCGCCGCCAACCCGGTGGTGTTCTGGGACCTGTACGGCAAGCTCGGCCATCCGGTGCGCGCCACCATCAGCGAAATGGGGCCGACTTTGCTGGCGCGCGTGCTGGAGTTGAACGACGTGCAGGAGGGCGTACTGGAAATCGCGTTCAAGCTGGCCGACGACAACGGCTGGTTGCTGCTCGATTTCGCCGACCTGCGTGCATTGCTCGCTTATGTCGGCGACAACGCCGGAGACATTTCAAAGCACTATGGACTGGTCAGCAAGTCCAGCCTCGGCGCGGTGCAGCGCGCGCTGCTGCAACTGGAGCAGCAGGGCGCCGACGATTTCTTCGGCGAGCCCGCGCTGGAGCTGAAGGACATCATGCGCCAGGACATGTCCGGCCGCGGCATCATCAACGTGCTGGCCGCCGACAACCTGATCCTGAAACCGAAACTGTATTCCACCTTCCTGCTGTGGTTGTTGTCGGAATTGTTCGAGGCGCTGCCGGAAATCGGCGATCCCGACAAACCGGTCCTGGTGTTCTTCTTCGACGAGGCGCACCTGCTGTTCGATGATTGCGCTCCGGCGCTGTTGCAACGCGTGGAGCAAGTCGTGCGGCTGATCCGCTCCAAGGGCGTCGGCGTGTATTTCTGTTCGCAGAATCCGGACGACGTGCCGAACGTCATCCTTGGCCAGATGGGCAACCGCATCCAGCACGCGCTGCACGCATTCACGCCGCGTGACCAGAAAGCGGTGAAGGCCGCGGCGGAGACCTTCGCGCCGAACCCGAAACTCGATGTCGCGCAGGTGATCGGACAACTCGAAGTCGGCGAAGCATTGGCGTCCACCTTGCGCGACAAGGGCGCGCCGACGCCGGTCGAACGCGTGCTGATCAGTACGCCCACCTGCCGTCTCGGTGCTATTACCGACTCCGAGCGCGACATCGCCATCGCGCGCTCGCCGGTAGGCGGCAAATACGACATCGCGGTCAATCGCGAATCGGCGGCGGAAAAACTCGCGCAACGCGCCGAACAAAAAGCCGCGGCGCAACCCGCTCAAACCGCACAGCAGACCGCCGAGCAACAACCGCAGGGTTCGGCCTGGGGCGGCGTGCTGCACGACGCGGTATTCGGCACCAAGCGCCGCCAAGGGATGATCGAGACCATGGCCAAACAAACCGTGCGCACCATGGGCAGCCAGCTCGGCCGGCAGATCCTGCGCGGCGCGCTGGGCGGGATTTTCGGCGGCAGGCGCTGATCCGCCCGGAGCGCGGTTGGCGACGAGGCGGCCACGGCCAAGGGCATGACGACCGGTCCGGCCGCGTCCATCGAGTTCCGCACGATGATCGCGTACCACACCGACACGCTGTCGGCGGGCCGATGACGGCCGGCGAAATGTCGGCCATGGCGAACGGACAATAGTCCTGCACTTCGGCGGAGCGGTGCGGCCGTTCCGCCGCTTGTTTGCAGCGCGCGCATCGGCATACTCTGCATTCTTTGCAGAGAATGTGATGCGATGTCACGCTGGCGCCCGCCGCCTCCACGCTCGACCGCGATCATCACGCGGGCGGGTTTCGAAAAACTGAAATCGGAACTGGACCACCTCTGGCGCACGCTGCGGCCGGAAGTCGTCCGCGCGCTGGCTGCGGCTGCCGCCGAAGGCGACCGTTCGGAAAACGCCGAATACACGTACCGCAAGAAGCAACTCGGCGAGATCGACCGGCGTGTGCGCTATCTCTCCAAACGCATTCCATCGTTGCAAGTGGCGGAAGGCAGGCCGACCGATCGCGAAGCGATCTTCTTCGGCGCGGTATTCGAGATCGAGCACGCGAAAACGGGTGAAACACTCCGCTACCGCATCGTCGGGCCGGACGAAACGGACGCGAAGCAGGGCTGGATCAGCATCGACTCGCCAATGGCGCGCGCCGCGCTGAAGAAACGCGTGGACGAGGAGTTCGAGGCGGAATTGCCGGGCGGCAGGGCGCGTTTCGTGGTGGTGGCGGTGAGTTACGGATAGGAGCGCGCCTGCGCGCGTATTCTCCTCCCCCTTGAAGGGAGGGCTAAATCAGCACCGCCTCCAGATCGTGCGCATCCGCGTCGGTGATCCGCACTTGAGTGAACTCACCCGCTTTCAATGGCTGTCCACCCTTGACGCGCACCACGCCGTCGATTTCCGGCGCATCGGCGGACGAGCGTGCGATCGCGCCATCGGCGTTCACCTCGTCAACCAGCACCTGCATGGTACGGCCGATCTTCTTTTGCAACTTCGCGGCGGAAATCTGCGCCTGCACTTCCATGAAGCGCTCCAGCCGGTCTTCCTTCAGCTCTTCCGGCACCGGGTCGGGCAACTCATTGGCGTACGCGCCATCCACCGGCGAATAGGCGAAAGCGCCGACGCGATCGAGTTGCGCTTCGCGCAGGAACTCCAGCAGTCCCTCGAACTCCGCATCCGTTTCGCCGGGAAAACCGACGATGAAGGTGCTGCGGATCGTGATGTCCGGACAGACGCGGCGCCAGGCGTGGATGCGCTCCAGCGTCTTCTCCGCGTGCGCCGGCCGCTTCATCAATTTGAGGATGCGCGGGCTGCCGTGCTGGAGCGGAATGTCGAGGTACGGAAGGATCTTTCCGTCCGCCATCAGTGGAATGACTTCGTCCACATGCGGATACGGATACACGTAGTGCAATCGCACCCACGCGTCCAGTTCCGCAAGCCCATCGCACAGATCGGTCATGCGCGTGCGATAGTTGCGGCTGCGCCATTCGCGTTGCGCGTATTTCAAATCCACGCCGTAGGCACTGGTGTCCTGCGAGATCACCAGCAGCTCCTTGACGCCGCCCTTCACCAGTTTCTCGGCTTCGACCAGAACCTCATCGATCGGCCGCGACACCAGATCGCCGCGCATTGACGGGATGATGCAGAACGTGCAGCGGTGATTGCAGCCTTCGGAAATTTTGAGATACGCGTAATGCCTGGGCGTCAGCTTGATGCCGGTGTCCGGCACGAGGTGGAGGAACGGATCGTGCGCCGGTGGCAGCGCCTGGTGCACCGCACCCATCACGCTGGCGTAATCCTGCGGACCACTGATCGCCAGGACTTCCGGATAAGCCTCGCGGATCAGCTCCGCGCGCTTGCCGAGGCAGCCGGTGACGATCACCTTGCCGTTCTCGTGCAGCGCCTCGCCGATCGCGTCCAGCGATTCCTGCACCGCCGCGTCGATGAAGCCGCAGGTGTTGACCACCACGGCATCGGCCGCATCATAGCGCGGCACGATTTCGTAACCCTCGACCTTCAACTGGGTGAGGATGCGCTCGGAATCCACCAGCGCCTTGGGGCAGCCGAGGCTGACGAAACCGATCCTGGGGGTAGATGCGGACATTGCAGATACGGGAGAAGACGAATCGGCAATTGTATCGGACACGCCCGGTCTCTCCCCTTGCCGTTCGGCTGGTAGTACGCTGGCACGATCTGGCAAGGAGGCGTGTCATGGGCGAGCGCATCAACCTCAACACCGCCGGCATGCACTGCATCGGCGCATATCTCGCCAAACCTGCCGGCACGCCCAAGGGCGGCATCGTGGTGGCGCAGGAGATCTTCGGCGTCAATGCGCACATGCGCAGCGTGGCCGATCGCTTCGCGCTCGCGGGCTACACGACGATTGTCCCGGCATTTTTTGACTTCGTCGAACAGGATCTCGAGCTGGATTACGACGCCACCGGCATGAACAAGGGTCGCGAACTCGTGGGTGAGATCGGGCTCGACCGCGCAGTGGAGGCGGTCGCCAGCGCGGCCGATTCGATCGAGTCCTCGGGCAGCATCGGCGTGGTCGGTTACTGCTGGGGCGGCACCGTTGCCTTGCTGGCGGCACAGCGGCTCGGCCTGCCGGCGGTCAGTTACTACGGCGCCCGCAATGTCGCTTTTCTCGGAGAGCCGCTGAAGGCGCCGGTGATGTTCCATTTCGGAGGCAACGACAAGTCGATTCCGCCGGAGGCGATCGAGAAGCATCGCAAGACTTGGCCCGACGCTCCGGTGTACGTGTACGAGGACACCGGGCATGCGTTCAATCGCGACGTCGATCCCACGCACTACGACGAAGCCGCCGCGAAACTGGCATGGCAACGCACACTCGCTTTTTTCGATCGACACCTGTTCGACCGGCAGCTCGCCGGCGGCAAATGAACGCACCGGACGAATCCGGCTTCGCCCTCGATCCGCGGCTGAGGGCAGACACCGTTTTCGTCGCGGACTGGAAACTGTCGCGGGTGCTGCTGATGGACGACGCGCGCTTTCCCTGGTTGATCCTGGTGCCGCAGCGCGCGGGCGTTACGGAACTGGACGGCCTCACAATGGATGAACAGGCGGAACTGTTGCGCGAAATCAACTGCGCCATGACGTTGCTGCGCTCGATTGCGCCCTGCGACAAGCTCAACATCGGCATGCTCGGCAACATCGTGCGGCAACTGCACGTGCACGTGGTCATCCGCCGCGAAGGCGACGCCGCGTGGCCGGGGCCGGTGTGGGGTTCGGGCGCGGCGGTTCGCTATGGATCGACGGCGCGAGATGCGCTGGTCGATCGACTCCGGAATCCTCCTGCCACCGCTCCGTCGCCACAGTGACGACCGTTGCCATCGCCGAACCGTTGGCCGAAGACGCGCTGCTGCTGCGCTTTGGCGACTCGATCGATCCACAGGTCAACGCGCGCGTGCACGCCGCGGCGGCGCGGCTGCGCGCGGCAAAGCTGCCGGACGTCAGTGACATCGCACCGGGTTACACCAGCCTTCTGGTGCGCTTCGATCCGTTCGCTTGGGGTCGCGCATGCGCCCGCGGCGAAGCGCCGCACGCGCGCTTGCTGGCGGAAATCGATCCGCTCCTGCGCAAGACGGAGAGCGATCGTACGCTCCGGGCACAGGCACGCGTGGTCGAAATCCCGGTCTGCTACGGCGGCGAATTCGGCCCGGACATGAGAGACATTGCGGCGCACGCGCGGCTCGATGCGGGCGAATTCGCGGCGCGGCACACAGCCGCGGAATACACGGTCGCAATGCTGGGTTTCGCACCCGGCTTTCCCTATTTGTTCGGCCTCGATCCCACGCTGAATGCGCCGCGCCGCGCGAGCCCGCGCACGCGCGTGCCCGCCGGTTCGGTGGCGATCGGCGGCGCGCAAACCGGGATCTATCCGCGCGAGCTGCCGGGCGGCTGGCAGATCATCGGGCGCACGCCATCGATGCTGTTCGATCCGGGATGCGATCCGCCTTCCCTGCTGGCCCCGGGCGACCGGGTGCGTTTTCGCGCGATCGATACCGATGAATTCGCAGCGCTCGTGGAACGCGCCGCGTGAGCGTCGAGGTTGTCAGGCCCGGTTTGCTGTCCACTCCGCAAGATCCGGGTCGCACCGGTTTTGCGCATCTCGGCGTCGGCCGCGCCGGCGCATTCGACATGCCGGCGTTCCGCCTCGCCAATGCGCTCGCCGGCAATGGCGGCGATGCCTGCGCTCTGGAACTCACCCTGCTCGGTCCCACGCTGCGCTTTCACTGCGATGCCCGGATCGCCGCAACCGGTGCGCCCTTGCCGATGCAGATCGACGGCGTCGAACAGCCGATGTGGTCGCCACTGTTCATGCATGCGGGACAAACACTGGGGCTGGGCGCGACGCGAAAGGGTTGCCGCGCGTATCTCGCCGTGCATGGCGGTTTTCATTTCGAACCGGTGCTGGGCAGCCGCAGCCTGGACGTCAATGCCGCGCTGGGCCCCTTGCAGCGGCCGCTGCGCGCGGGCGATGTACTGCAAATCCATGAGACAACAGGCGGGAGACGGGAAGCCAAAGCGAACTGGAGCATCGATCCGCGCCCGTGGTTCGATCCCGAATCCGCATTGCGCCTGGTGCCCGGAACGCACACGTATCTGCTCGATGACGAATCGCGCGCAGCGCTGTTCTCGCGGGCGTTCGAAGTCGGCAACGATTCCAACCGCGTCGGCGTGCGCCTTCGCGGCCTGCGACTGCAACTCTCGGAACCCGTGGAACTGGTCAGCGAAGCCTGCACCGCAGGGACGTTGCAATTGCCACCTTCCGGCGAGCCGATCGCGCTCGGCGTGGAGCATCCCGTCAGCGGCGGTTATCCCCGCATCGGCCAGATCGCCGCGACCGACTTGCCGCGCCTCGCGCAACGCCGGCCGGGCGATGCG
>DASXWZ010000398.1:0-2995 GCA_036503375.1 Rhodanobacteraceae bacterium
GAAACCCTCGTCCTCGACCGCGACATCGATTTCGCAGTTGCCCAGCCAACTGACCAGATTGAGGTTGGTGGAACCCACGCGTGCCCAGCGCGCATCCGCCACGGCGGTCTTGGCGTGCAGCATTGAACCGTTCCACTCGAACACGCGCACGCCCTCCGCCAGCAGCGGGCGATAACCGCTGCGCGACATCGCAGCGACCGGCGGCAGGTCGGAACTGCCGGGCACCAGCAGGCGCACGTCCACGCCATCGGCGGCGGCGTTGATCAGTGCGCGCACGTAAGGCGCCACGCCCACGAAATACGCATCGGTGAGCCACAGGCGCTCACGCGCCAATGCAGCGACCAGTTGATCGAGACGATACATGCCGGCGGTGCTGGGGTGGCTGGCGATCACGCGCAACGCGACTTCACCGGCCGGTGCTATCGAATCGGCATGTGCGGGCAGGTCGTCCGGCAATGGCTCGCCCGTCATCGACCAGGTTTTGGCGAAAGCGGTTTCCACGTCGGCCACCGCCGGACCGTGCAGCGCCACGCCGGTGTCCCGCCAGGGCGGGATGCGGCGCTTCGCGTCGCCCAGCCACTTGCCACTGATGCACACGCCGGAAACGAAAGCCAGCCGTCCATCCACGCTTAGCAGCTTGCGGTGATCACGGTTGATCCAGCCGAACGGGCTCAGTGGATCGAACGCATTCCAAACGCGCACCTCGCCGCCGGCTTCCAGCAGCGGATTCCAGAAACGCGTGCCCGATTGCCCGAGGCAGCCGAACCAGTCGCGGGTAACCCGCACGCGCACGCCGTTGCGCGCGCGCTCGACCAGCGCGTCCAGGAATGCATGGCCGATTTCATCGGCGCGGATGATGTAATTGGCCAGCAGCACGTAATGTTGCGCGCCGCGGATCGCGGCCAGCCAGGCGTCGAAGTGCGCCTGCGCGTCGATCAACAGTTCGATCGAATTGCCGCAGGACAGCGGCGCACCGGCTGCGCGCGACAAGGCCTGCTCCGCGAGTGGCCGGAAATCAGGGGTGCGCGTGGGGGCAGGCATCCGCGCAGTCTAGGCAGCAGTGGCCCAAAGCGCCAACGCGGCGTAACGGGCTAGAATGGCTCCGCGGTACGGGATCGGGGAAAAGAGAACAAGGGCCTGCCAGCGCTGTGCCAGACGATCGCGCCGTCGGCCCGTTGACTGCGGGGCAAGGAAGAGCGAGGAAGACGCATGTCGATACACAGACGAGCGATGACGCGGCCATGCGGGCGAAGGGCCACGACCCTTCGGGTTGCTCCGCAGCGGTCGCCATACTGCGTTGCGCGCCTTGGCCATAAGAGTGCCTTGGCGCCGCGTCGCGCGTCTTGTCTGACTGCCTCTGCGGAAGCAAGGCGGCTTGTCTGGCACAGCGTTGGCAGGCCCTGAATGCAAGACAGCCATGCGCGTCTGATCGAAGGCTTGGCCGAGCGTTCCGAACCGGAGCGCGGCAAGCCGGCCAGCGCGCGTGCGGTGCGCGAAACCGTGGCGCACCTGCCGCTGGCCAACCCCGCGCAGGCCGCGCGCGACATCGCCGATCTTCTCGAGCAGATGCTGGCGACGCGCTGGTCCGGCGCCGAGCGCGTGGACGCGCTGGAATCCATCCGCACCCCGGTCGCGGGTCTGTGCGAAGGCATCGAGCAGCAACTGGGCGTGGAGTCGCACCCGCTGCCGCCGGCCAAGGAGCGCCTGGTGGAAACCGCCAGCGGTTTTCATCGCGGGCTGGCGTGCAACTACGCGCTGGCGCTGCATGAGCTGTGCGCGCCCGACGGCAAGCTGCCGATGTTCAAGGGCAAGGCCGCGGCGGTTGCGGCGGTGCGCGCGTTGCATCACCTCGGCATCGTGCTGCAATGGTGCTATCGCCAATACCGGACGCCACCCGAAGGCGTGTGGCGGCGGCTGCACGCCCTGCGCGCCTTCTCGGAAGAAATCGGCGTGGCCGACAAGCCGGTTTCCGATCCGCTGACCGACGGCGCGGAACTGGATGCGCGCCAGGCTTACACGCACGCCTTGTTGCTGGCATTGTCCAATCCGTATCGTTTCTCGTCGAAGGAACTGCGCGAAGCCTGGTTTCTGACGCGCGCCTTTGCGCCGCATTGCGCGCCGATGCGTCAGGGCGGCACGGGCATCGCGGTGGACGAGAACAGCGATGAAGGCCCCGGTTACGTGCCCGAGGAACGCGCGGCCGCGCAGGAAGGGATCCTCTCGCTGGATCTGGCGACGCTGAAACGATTCCTCGAAGAACACGCGGCGTTGCAACCACCCGGTGTCGAGCACCTCAGTTTCCGCCAGCGCGGCGGCGCCAGCGTGGACGCTTCGATCGCCTTCCTCCACCGCCTGCGTTCGAGTTGGGGCGGGGCGGCCGAACGCGGCTTCGTGCGGCTGGACGCCGGCCACGCGCTGGATGCGGTGATCGGTCTGCACGCCCTGCATTACGTGCTGGCTGGCAACTCCGATTTCAGCATGTTCATGCAGCGCATCCGTGGCAGCGGCATCACCCTCAGCTCGCGCGACCACGCCGCCTCGTGGACCAGCGGCGACAGCACGCGGCCGCAGATACTGAGCGGTCGAGTGCTCGACCAGAGCCTCGGCGGTTATCGTCTGCAATTGCGTGCCGATGGCGCGTTGCGCATCCGCGTCGGCGAAGTGATCGGCCTGGCGCCGGTCGCCGAGGACAACGAACCGCAGGAGTGGATGGCCGGCCTGATCCGCTGGTTACGCACCAGCGACGAGGGCATCTACGCCGGGGTCGAATTGCTGGCGCGGCGCGCGCGCGCCGCGGGCGTGCGCCTGTCCACCGGCGGCGACGACGAATTGCACGCGCCGCAGCGCGCGGTATTGATGCCCGGTCGCGCCGATGCGGCGGCATTGTCGCTGCTGGTTTCGCACCTGTTCGACCTGCTCGCGTACAGCGTGGAAGTGACCACGCCGCCCGATCCCTCGGACTGGACGTCCAGCGCCGGCGTGCATACCTACACGG
>DASXWZ010000399.1:0-4432 GCA_036503375.1 Rhodanobacteraceae bacterium
GTCGCTCAGCACGACGGCGGCGACTTCGATCACCGGGTTCTTTCGTAATCGACGAAATCGAAAGCGAATGCGTGCTTCGCGTCCACCGGATGGTGTTCGCGTGTGGTTTCGCGCCACTGTCGCGGATCGAATTCGGGAAAGAACGTGTCCGCATCGGGCGTCCGGGTATCCACCCTGGTGAGCCACAAACCCGTGGCGCGCGGCAGCGTCAGCGCATACACTTCGCCGCCGCCGATCACCACCAGTTCCCTTTCGCTCGCGAGCTCCAGCGCTTCGTCCACCGAGTGCACGATCCTCTGTCCCGCGAAGGGCGCCTCGTCCGAACGGCTCAGCACCAGGTTTTCGCGGCCGGGCAACACGCGCCCGATCGCCAGCGCGGTCTTGCGGCCCATCAGCACGGGCTTGCCGAGCGTGCGCGCCTTGAAGCGCTTCAGGTCATCGGGCAGATGCCACGGCATCGCACCGTCGCGGCCGATGGCGCGGTGGCGATCCAGCGCAGCGAGCAGAACGATGCGGGACTCGGGACTCTGGACTCGGGACTCGGTCGAGTTCGCGGCAGGGGCGCTCGCTGAAAGATCGGCTGTCCGATTTCCCATTTCCGCTTATACCGCGATCGGCGCCTTGATCGCCGGATAGGGATCGTAGTCGGCGATGCGGATGTCGTCGAAGGCGAAATCGAAGATCGAGCGCACGTCCGGGTTCAAGACCAATTTCGGCAAGGCACGCGGCGTGCGGGTCAGTTGTTCGCGCGCCTGCTCGAGATGGTTGAGGTACAGATGCGCGTCGCCCAATGTGTGCACGAAATCACCCGGAGCCAGTTCGCATGCCTGGGCGACCATGCAGGTCAGCAGTGCGTAACTCGCGATGTTGAACGGCACGCCCAGGAACACGTCCGCCGAGCGCTGGTAAAGCTGGCAGGACAAGCGGCCGCCGGCGACGTGGAACTGGAACAGCGCGTGGCAGGGCGGCAACGCCATCCTGTCCAGCTCGCCCACGTTCCACGCGCTGACGATCAGGCGGCGCGAATCTGGGTTTGCCCTGATCTGCGCGACCACCTGCGCGATCTGGTCGATCGTGCGTCCATCCGCCGCCTGCCACGAACGCCACTGGTGCCCATACACGGGGCCGAGCTCGCCGTTTTCGTCGGCCCACTCGTCCCAGATGCTGACGCCGTGCTCGTTGAGGTATGCGATGTTGGTGTCGCCGCGCAGGAACCACAGCAGCTCGTGCACGATGGACTTCACGTGCAGCTTCTTGGTCGTCAGCAACGGAAAGCCGCGCGCGAGATCGAAACGCATCTGCCGTCCGAACACGCTCAGCGTGCCGGTGCCTGTACGGTCGTCCTTGCGTACCCCGTGCTCGAGGATGTCACGCAGGAGGTCGAGGTAGGCGCGCATGGAGGCGTGAAGTGTGAGGCGGGAGGTGTGATGGGAAAAGCATAGCAGCGCCTTTTCACCTGCTCCCTCCCACCTCCCGCATTTTGAACACATTCCGCCCCGTCATGGGTTAGGCTTGGCCCACTTCGAGCTACAGGGGACCTGCCCTAGATGAATACCGCCGTGCGATCCGTATCCAAGACCCGCTCGTTCAGCACCGTGTTCCTGATCGAAATGTGGGAGCGCTTCGGCTACTACGGGATGCAGGCGCTGATCATCTACTACATGGTCGAGCGGCTCGGCTTTCCCGACACGCCGGCCAACCTGACCTGGGGCGCGGCGGCGGCGCTGATCTACGTCTCGCCCGCGATCGGCGGCTGGGTCGGCGACAAGTTCCTGGGCACGCGGCGCACCATGCTGCTCGGCGCGATCGTGCTGGCGGTCGGTTACGGGCTGATGGTGGTCCCGGCAGCCTCATCCGAATTCCTGTTCCTGGCGCTGGGCGTGATCGTGGTCGGCAACGGCCTGTTCAAGGCCAATGCCGGCAACCTGGTGCGCAAGATCTACGAAGGCGACGACGCCAAGATCGACAGCGCGTTCACCCTCTACTACATGGCGGTCAACATCGGCTCGACCTTCTCGATGTTGCTGACGCCGCTGATCAAGAATTATTTCAACGCCTCATACCACGGCCAGTTGTCGGGTTTGCTGGGCACGAGTGCCGCGAACTTCTTCGGAGGCGGGCTGGGCTGGCACATCGCCTTCGCGGTGTGCTGCGCGGGCCTGCTGGTGGGCCTGGGCAACTACGCCGTGATGCGGCACACGCTCAGCCACGTCGGCTCGGAACCGGATCGCCAGCCGTTCAAGTTCTGGAAGCTCGCGGCTGTCATCGGCGGCGGTATCGCCGTGGTGTTCCTGTCGGCCTTCATCCTGAAGTACGGCACGGTCGCGCGGATCTTCGTCTACGTCGCGGGCGCCTGCGTGCTGTTGATCTTCGGTTACCTGATTGCCAGGAGCGAGGCGAGCGAAAAGCCCGGACTGATCATCGCGCTGGTCCTGGTGATAGAAACGGTGTTCTTCTTCATCTTCTATCAGCAGATGTCGACTTCGCTGAACCTCTTCGCGCTGCGCGACGTCGATCCGGCTTTCCGGCTGTTCGGGGTGCACCTGTTCGACTGGGATCCGGCGCAATTCCAGGCGCTCAATCCGTTGTGGATTTTCGCTCTCAGCCCGATCCTCGCGATCATCTACACGCATTTCGCCAAGCGCGGGCAGGATCTTTCGATCGCGGCGAAATTCGCGCTGGGCTTCGCCGCGGTGGCCGTCGGCTTCTTCGTCTACGGCGCGGCCGGCTATTTCACCACTGCGCCCGGCAAGACCAGCCAGTGGATCATGATCGGCGGTTACGGCTTCGGCGCATTGGGCGAACTGCTGACCAGCGGGCTCGGCCTCGCATTCGTGGCGCGCTACGTGTCGGCGCGGATGGGCGGCTTCATGATGGGCGCGTATTTCGTCGCGTCCGGCGTGTCGCAATATCTCGGCGGCGTGGTCGCCACCTTCGCCAGCGTGCCGGAAACGATTACCGATCCGGTCCAGATGATGCCGATCTACACGCGCCTGTTCAATTGGCTGGGCGTTACCGGGGTGGTCTGCACGGTGATCGCGCTCGCGGTGTTGCCGTTGATGCGCAGGCTCGACCAGCGTCATGCCGAACACGCCGGCCTGGCGCCCGCGTTGCAGGGCATGCCGACCGTCGCCACGGAGCAATAGCGACGCGCGAGATCCCTCGCTAGCCCGGAAGTCACACGTTCGCCGCCGATCGCGGCGAATGCTTTACGCTACTTTACTTCTCGCGCAGCCGCGGGTGCGGTGCGGTTCAAACCGCGCAGGTAGCATGCGCGCATCGTTCCAGCATTCCGTCAGGAAGATTGCATGTCGCGCGGCAAATGGATAGCGATCGCGGTCGCGGTGGTCATCGTCGCGGTGCTGGCGTGGCGGCTGACGCATCGCCCTTCCGGCTACGCGTTCGACGAGAACAACGCGCCGATACCGGTGACGGCGGTGCCGGTCATCGCCAAGAACGTGCCGGTCTATCTCACCGCCAACGGCACGGTGCAGGCGTTGAACACGGTGACGGTACTGCCGCAGGTCGACGGCAAATTGCTGAAGCTCGACTTTGCCGAAGGCCAGCCCGTGAAAAAAGGCGACGTGCTGGCCGAAATTGACCCCAGCACGTTCCAGGCGCAGTACGACCAGGCTGTCGCCAAGAAGGCGCAGGACCAGGCGCAACTCGCCACCGCGCAGGCCAACCTCAAGCGCAGCGAGAGCCCGCAATACAAACAGTACGTGGCGGAAATCGACCGCATCACGCAAGCCAATACCGTGCGCCAGCAGACCGCGGCGGTGGCGGCCGACGAAGCCGCGATCCGCGACTCGCAGGTGCAATTGGATTACACCAGGGTGCGGTCGCCGATCGATGGCTTGGCCGGCATCCGCCAGGTCGATCCGGGCAACGTGCTCACCACGTCCACATCCATCGTGGTGATCACGCAATTGCAGCCGATCAATGTGCTTTTCCCATTGGCGGGCAAATATCTGGATCAGGTGCGCACCGCGCAGGCGAATGCGCCGTTGCCGCTGGTGGTAGTCGATCCCGCCAGCAACAAAATCACCGCTTCGGGCGGCGTGCTGAAAGTGGTCGATAACCAGATCGATCCCAACAGCGGCACGTTCAAGTTGAAGGCGGAATTCCCGAACCGGTCGAATGAGCTATGGCCGGGACAATTCGTCAATCTGCGCATGCAGGTCGGCACGGTCGACAACGGTCTGGTGGTGCCGACCGCGGCGGTGCAACGCGGACCCGACGGCGACTACGTGTACGTGGTGGTGCCGCATGGCGCGAAGGCGCCGCCTGCCGCAGATGCGAGCGCCGCGGCCGCGAAGCTGCGGCGCCATCGCTGGGGCAGCGGCAAGACCAACGCCGACGCGGCGCGCGCGCGGGATGCGAACGCACCCACGGTGAAGATGCAAGCTGTGAAAGTGCTCGGCGAAGCCGA
>DASXWZ010000400.1:0-9486 GCA_036503375.1 Rhodanobacteraceae bacterium
AGATCATCCGGCCGAGCGCCAACTACACCGGGCCGGAAGATCGTTCTTACGTTCCGATCGAGAAACGTTGAGCAAAAAAGCCCTCCCCTTCAAGGGGAGGCGGCCGTAGGCCGAGCGCGTAGCGCTGGTGGGGATGGTTTCAAGTGATGGTCATACACCATCCCCATCCCGGCCTTCCCCTTGAAGGGGAAGGAGAAAAGCTCGCACACGTGTTTCATCTTGCGTTAGCGAGTGATCACACTGCCGATTGATCCACGCCTTCGTCCTTCAGCACCTTCTGCACGCCCTTGTCGGCCCGCATGCGCTGCTCGAATGCGGCGAGATTGTGAAAGCCGGAAAGATCCACGTGCATCGCCTTGGCCCAGCGCAGCACCACGAACAGATACGGATCGGCGATCGAGCGCGCGCCGGTCAGCCAGTCACGGCCCGAGAGTTGCGCATCGAGCCGCTCGAAGTAGCCGCGCAATTTCTTGCGAGAGGCGGCTTTTACCTTTTCCGCGGTTTCCTCGCCGAGATAGCTCGTCGTGCCGAACAGCGGATGAAACGCGGGGTGCACGTCGGCATTCAACAGGCCCAGCCAGCGGTTCACTTCCGCGCGGCCCTTGGGTGTGCCGTCGCCGCCGAGTCCGCTTTCGGGAAACTTGTCAACGAGATAATTGAGGATGGCGGAGTTCTGCGTCAGCACCCAGTCGCCGTCTTCGAACACCGGCACCGCGCCGGCGGGATTGAGCTTCTTGAATTCGGGCGAGCCGCGTTGTTCGCGGGTGACGATCTGGGCGGTGTAGGGTTTACCGATCCATTCCAGCACGATGTGATCGCCCATCGCGCATGTGCCGGGTGTCGTATAGAGTTTCATCGAACGAGTCCTTGTACGGTGGAATGCGCGCCCCGGGCGGGAGCGCATCCAACAGCACATGGCGTCGCATCGGGCGGCTTCAAGTAAAGCTGTACCGGTTGATTGCTGCGCGTTCTGCAATTCGTCTACAGCGCAGCCGCCAAACGCGTTGCCTGTGCGATGGCGCGTTTGGCATCGAGTTCCGCGGCCACGTCGGCGCCGCCGGTGATGTGTACGGCCATGCCGAGAGCGCCCAACTCGTCCGCGAGTGCACGGTTGGGCTCCTGGCCTGCGCAGATGACCACGTTGTCCACTTCCAGAACGCTCGCTTCGCCGTTCACCGTGACGTGCAGGCCTGCATCATCGATCCGCTCGTAGCGCACGCCGCCCAGCATCTGCACGCCCTTCGCCTTCAACGTGGCGCGGTGCACCCAACCGGAAGTCTTGTTGAGCCGCTTGCCGGGCTTGCCCGGCGTGCGTTGCAACAGCCAGATTTCGCGCGGCGAAGGTTCCGCTTCGGGTTTCGCCAGTCCGCCGCGATTGACGAGCGACATGTCCACGCCCCATTCGTGCATCCACCGCGCGATATCGGTGGTGGGCGAGGGCGGCGGCTGGCTGAGGTATTCGGCGACGTCGAAACCGATGCCGCCCGCGCCGATGATGGCGACGCGCCTGCCGATCCGGACTTTTCCGGAAACCACGTCGGCATAGCCGTGGACTTTGCGGTGATCCTGTCCAGTAATGCGTGCATCGCGTGGCGTCACGCCCGTGGCGACGATCACCGCATCGAACGATCCGCCGCGCAACGATGCCGCGTCCGCTCTCGTGTCCAATCGCAGTTCCACGCCCAGGTCATACAGGCGGTTCGAGAAATAGCGCAGGGTTTCCGCGAACTCTTCCTTGCCGGGAATCCGCTTGGCGAGATTGAACTGACCGCCGATTTCATTCGCCTGTTCGTACAGCTCGATCGCATGCCCGCGCTCGGCCAGCGTGCAGGCAGCCGCCAGGCCCGCCGGTCCCGCGCCGATCACGGCGAAACGTTTTTTCTGCGTTGCCGGTGCAATCACCAATTCTGTTTCGAAGCAGGCGCGCGGATTCACCAGGCACGAGGCGCGTTTGTTTTCGAAAACGTGATCGAGGCAGGCCTGATTGCAGGCGATGCAGGTGTTGATTCGATCGGCGCGATCTTCACGCGCCTTGTTCGCCCAGTCCGGATCGGCCAGCGACGGGCGGGCCATCGAAACCATGTCCGCATCGCCGCGCGCGAGGATGCCTTCCGCCACCTCGGGCATGTTGATGCGGTTGGTGGTGATCAGCGGGATGCGCACTTCGGTTTTCATGCGCCGTGTCACCCAGGCGAATGCCGCGCGCGGAACGGAAGTGACGATCGTCGGAATCCGCGCTTCGTGCCAGCCGATGCCGGTGTTGATCAACGTGGCACCGGCGGCTTCCACGGCTTTCGCCAATGCGCCGATCTCTTCCCAGCTCTGGGCGCGATCGACCAGATCGAGCATGGAAAGACGATAGATGATGATGAAATCGCGCCCGACCGCTTTGCGCGTACGCCGCACGATCTCGACGGGGAAGCGCATGCGGTTTTCCAAGGGGCCGCCGTAGCGATCCTCGCGCTTGTTGGTGCGCGTGGTCAGGAACTCATTCAGCAGATAGCCTTCGCTGCCCATGATCTCGACGCCGTCGTAGCCGGCTTCGCGCGCCAGTTGCGCGCTGCGCACGAAGGCGCGGATCGTGCGCTCGATGCCGCGCGAGGTGAGCGCGCGCGGCGTGAACGGCGTGATCGGCGATTTGATCCTCGACGGTGCGACCGAAAAGGGATGGACCGCGTATCGGCCCGCGTGCAGGATCTGCATGCATATGCGGCCGCCTTCCGCATGCACCGCATGCGTCACCTTGCGGTGCCGCGCCACGTGCCACGGCATCGACATCGTTCCCGAAAACGGTTTCAGCCAACCCTCGATGTTCGGCGCCAGGCCGCCGGTGACCATCAGACCCACGCCACCACGAGCGCGCGCCGCGAAATAAGCCGCCAGCTTGTCGTAGTCGCGCGCGTGGTCTTCCAGGCCGGTGTGCATCGAGCCCATCAGTACGCGATTGGGAAGGGTGACGAAACCGAGGTCGAGCGGCGCGAACAGGTGCGGGTAGGGCGTCATCGCCAACGTCGCGGTTCAAACGGGCGTTCGAGAATGCCGGTGCGCGCAGACCTCGGCAAGCGCAGTGCTCAATTTTCCCTGCCGGCGCGAAGGCGATCGCGCCGCTGCGCCCACCATCCCAGCGCGACGATCCCGATCACGAACACCGCGTCCACCAGATAACGCACCGGATCGTGGGCGTCGAACCAGCCATCGACCAGATGGTCTTCCGTCACCATGCGGGCCGCCGTCCAGGCGATCACGCCGGCTCCGATGTAAACGATCGCGGGCCAGCGCGTCAGCAGTTTCAGGATCAGCCGCGAACCCCATACCACGAGCGGCACGCTGATCAACAAGCCCAGCGCGACCAGTCCAAGATGTCCCTTGGACGCGCCGGCGATTGCGAGCACGTTGTCCAGGCCCATCAGCGCGTCGGCGATCACGATGGTGAGCATCGCGCTCCAGAGGCCGGAGGCGGCGCGCACCTTGCGGGAATCTTCGTGCTGTCGCAGCAAGCGCCAGGCGATGGGCAGCAACGCCAGTCCGCCGACCAGCATCAGGCCGGGACTCTTCAGCAGCCACAGCACGCCCGCGGTCATCGCCACGCGCACCGCGATCGCACCGAAACTGCCCCAGAAGATCGCGCGGAATTGCAGCTCTTTCGGCAGATTGCGCGCGGCCAGCGCGATCACCACGGCGTTGTCGCCGGCGAGCACCAGATCGATCAGGATGATCGAACCCAGGCCGGACCAGAATGCGGGATCCGAAATCGATTCGAGCGGGTGGGCGAAGTAGAAATCCATGTGCGGCTCCGACGCGTGCGAGTGTGTTCCGCGAACGCGCGCCCGCACGCGTCAAGCGGGCCGGTTCGCGGAAGTCTCGCCCGCGGCGCACCGCCGCGGCGACCGGAACGCATGCGCGTTCGTGCTGACGATCGCCGCAAGGGCCGCAAGCGGCCCGGGGCTACTCCCTTCCGGGAATAATTTTGAAGCCTGACCGATTCTGTGTGCGGCGCGCACTGTGGTCAATAGGCGATCCATCTCTGGCACAATCTCCGGTTTGCCTTCGAAGGATCCGACGTGAGCCACGACATACGCTCCGCGCAGCGCCCAGCGCCCGACCAGCCGCTGGTCGATATCGCCGACTACGTGCTGGACTACCGGGTCGATTCTTCCGAAGCGTACGAAACCGCGCGCCACATGCTGATGGATTCACTGGGCTGCGCGATGCTGGCGATGAAGTTTCCGCAGTGCGTGAAACACCTCGCGCCGATCGTGCCGGGCGCGACGCTCGCGAATGGTGCGCGCGTGCCTGGTACCTCGTTGCAACTGGATCCCGCGCAGGCGGCGTTCTGCATCGGCACGCAAATCCGCTGGCTGGATTTCAACGACACCTGGCTGGCGGCCGAGTGGGGTCACCCGTCCGACAATCTCGGCACGATCCTGGCGGTGGCCGACTGGCTCGCCCGCGCGCACGGCAAACCGATCAGCGTGCGGGAAGTGCTCGGCTGGGCGATCAAGGCGCATGAAATCCAGGGCTGCTACGCACTGAAGAATTCCTTCAACCGGGTGGGGCTGGATCACGTGATCCTGGTGCGCCTTGCCTCCACCGCGGTCGCAACGGCGATGCTGGGCGGTACGCGCGAGCAGGTGATCACGGCGATTTCCAACAGCTGGATCGACAATGGCGTGCTGCGTACCTATCGCCACGCTCCCAACACCGGGCCGCGCAAGAGCTGGGCTGCGGGCGATGCCTGCCGGCGCGCCGTGATCCACGCGTTGAACGCGGTCGGCACCGGCGAACCGGGTTATCCGTCGGCACTGAGCGCGAAGACCTGGGGTTTTTACGACGTGTCGTTCGGCGGCAAGCCGTTCGAGTTCGAACGGCCATTCGGCAGCTACGTGATGGAGAACGTCCTTTTCATGATTTCATTTCCCGCGGAATTCCATGCGCAGACCGCGGTGGAATGCGCGATGCGCTTGCATCCGCAGGTGGCGAGGCGGCTGGACGAAATCGAGCGGATCGAGATCGATACCCAGGAAGCCGGTGCCCGCATCATCGACAAGACGGGCCCCTTGGCCAACTATGCCGACCGCGATCACTGCATCCAGTACATGGTCGCCGTGCCGCTCATCTTCGGAAGGCTGACGGCGGAGGATTACACCGACGCGGTCGCGGCCGATCCGCGCATCGACGCGCTGCGCGCCCGGATGACGGTGAAGGAGAACCCGCAATTCACGCGCGATTACTTCGATCCTGACAAGCGCTACATCGGCAATGCCGTGCAAGTGTTTTTCAAGGACGGCACCGCGACCGAACGCGTGAGTATTGATTATCCGATCGGCCACCGACGCCGGCGCGCCGAGGGCATTCCGGTACTGGAGGCCAAATTCGAGCGGGCCGTCGCCGCCCAGCTTCCATCGGACCAGGCCCGGAGCCTCGTTCAGCTTTGTGCGGAGCCGGATCGGCTGGAAGCCATGCCCGTGGCGGAATTCCTTGGCTTCTTCACGGTTTGAGGGCAGGAATGACTTGCCGATGAACGGGCCGGCGCCCACTGGCGTCAAATGTTTGTTTTTTGCTAAACTGCGCCTGCCTCAGCGGGTCGAGCATCATGACCTGCACAGCAATGCGAGCAAGGTGTACGCGTTTTGTGCGTTCCACCGGGGTGGTGGGGGCGCAGAGGGACAACAAAAGGAGACTCCGATGAAACGTAAAGGCTTGTGCGCGATGATCGCGCTGGTCTTGGGAAGTGCCGGCGTCATGACCGTGGCGCATGCCCAGGACACCATGCAGCAGGATCAGACGACCACAGATCAAACTGCGACTACTACCACCGATACCACCATGACCACGGATACCGGCTATGGCAGCTGGTACATCGTGCCGCGGATCGGCGTTGCGATACCCGACAGCGATCGTGAAGTCAAAAGCAGCCTGTTCGGTGGCCTCGGCGTCGGCTACTGGGTGAATCCGTACCTCACCGTGGACCTGGAAGCCGCGACCGACAACGCCGACTACAAGGATGATTCCCCGCGTGCAGGCAAGCAGTGGGAAAGCATTCAGGTCGACGTGGCTGCTCGCTGGTATTTCATGGATCCGGCCTCCCCGTGGCGTCCGTATCTGATGGGCGGCATCGGTGCGGTGCGGCACGCGGCCGTTTCGAGCGAAGCTGCAAACGCCGGCGTGGTCTATCCCTGCACCAGTGCCACCGGAGGTCTCGAGAACTGCACATTGGCGACCAAAGGCAGCGGCTGGGGCCCGATGGCGACCTTGGGCGTCGGTGTCCTGTACAACATCAACGATCGCGTCGCCTTGCGCGGCGAAGTGGCCGGCCGCTGGTATCGCGATACCACGTCTTCGCGTCTCGCAGGTTTCACCACCTCGCCGGATGACGATCAGTTCGGCCGCACCCGTGGCAAGACTTCGTGGACCGACGCATTGGTCACCATGGGTCTCGTGATCAAGATGGGTCACGCCGCGCCGCCGCCGCCACCACCGCCGCCGCCGCCTCCGCCGCCGCCGCCGAAGTGCCCGAATCCGCCTCCGGGCGCGATCCTGGGTCCGGATGGTTGCCCGCAGAACGTGGTGATCGACCTGCGCGGCGTGAACTTCAAGTTCGACCGTCCGAAGAAGAACGAGCACAACATCGGTCCGACACTGAAGGCGCCGGAAGCCGACTCGATGGCCATCCTCGACCAGGCCGTGGATACGTTGAACCGTTATCCGCAGGTCCAGATCGAGATCGACGGCCATACCGATTCGGTGGGCACCGAGCAGTACAACCAGGGCCTGTCCGAGCGTCGTGCCAATATCGTCGACGAGTATCTGACGTCGCACGGCATCTCCGCGGATCGCGTCACCGCGGTGAAGGGCTTCGGCGAGGATCGCCCGATCGACACCAACTCCACCGCGGCTGGCCGTCAGCGCAACCGTCGCGTCGAGCTGGTGGTGCAAGGCCAGAACGCGGAAGGCCAGCAGCCGGCAGATCAGCAGCAGCAACAGCCGGCCGATCAGCAACAGCAGCAATAAGAGTCGCAAGACTCGGCAACAAGAAAAAGCCCGGCGCGAGCCGGGCTTTTTCATTGCGTGAGATAGAATGCAGGCGGGGGAAAGACATGCGACAGCTTGCAATTCTGATTCTGGGTTGTTGTTGCTTGGCTTCGGCAGATTTCGCTCATGCTGCCCAAAGTGAAGCCGAGAACTATATCGCTATCGAGGCATTGGCCCAGCAGGAATACGACTCTGTGCGGGGCCAATTGCATAGGCAGAAAGCCGCTTTTTGGGCGGGCGAATACTACGAAGGAGATCACCTCGGGTTTAACTTGCGGTTGGTGATGTCCACGCAAGTTTTCGCTTACATCTTGTATTCCGATGTGGGTTTTCTAGGTGGGGGAAATGGCTTCGTCAGACAAACGCCAGGAGGAATCGCACTTCAATTCTCCGCCGAACAGGATTTCTCACATCGCAGATTGTTGAGAGGCGAATTGGATCAAACGCTCGTTCCGGTTAATTGGGGAGGGCGGCACTATTTCGTTGCCCAACGCGACTTTCCGAAACTCGCCAGTTCAATCAATCATGGCATGGAGCCTGACGAATCCGGTGGGCTTTTTCTGCTACGCATGGGCGATGAAAAAGTTGTCCCGAAGAGCCTGGAAGGGCTTCCAGACGGGATAAGGAAGTTCGTTTATTCGGCGCCGGTGGTCACGACTGTGGTGAGTTTTGTGAAACTCGCTCCAGAGCCCAAGGAATCGGTCGTCGCTCCATCTGATCGCTACAGACTGAGTTTCGACAAGGGATCGGCGCAGGGATTAGTCACCGGGATCGAACTCTGGATTTGCAAGCCAAGCAACAAATTCGCGACGGTTGTGCTCGATCGTGTCAATACAGACACCGCTTCCGGTGTCTATGACACCGTCGTGGGCAACGAGCCGCTACCTGAAAAAGGCTGGGTTTTTACGACCGGGCAGTATCCGAGTCCGCCGCCCTGCGCCGCTTGTTCAGGCGGACAGTAAGCCCAATTCACGCCCCACAGCCGTGAACGCTTCGACCGCACGATCCAGGTGCTCGCGCGTGTGCGCGGCGGACATCTGGGTGCGAATGCGCGCCTGGCCTTGCGGCACCACCGGGAAGAAGAAGCCGATCGCATAGATGCCGCGTTCCAGCAGCTTCGTCGCGAACGCTTGCGCGAGTTTGGCGTCGCGGATCATCACCGGCACGATCGGATGCGTGCCCGGCCTGATGTCGAAGCCCGCGGCCGTCATCTTCTCGCGGAAGTAGCGCGTGTTGTCTGCGAGCCTTTGGCGCAGGTCATCGGCTTCGCCCAGCATGTCGAACACCTCGATTGCCGCGGCCACGACGTGCGGCGGCAGCGAGTTCGAGAACAGGTACGGCCGCGAGCGCTGGCGCAGCATCTCGATGATCTCGCCGCGTCCGGTGGTGAAACCGCCGACCGCGCCGCCCAGCGCCTTGCCGAGCGTGCCGGTGAAGATGTCGATCTTGTCCAGCACGCCGTGCACTTCGGCCGAACCGCGACCCGTCTTGCCGATGAAACCCGTCGCGTGGCACTCGTCGATGTGCACCATCGCGTCGTACTGCTGCGCCAGTGCTGTGATGC
This sequence comes from Rhodanobacteraceae bacterium, assembly GCA_036503375.1. Lineage (GTDB taxonomy): Bacteria > Pseudomonadota > Gammaproteobacteria > Xanthomonadales > Rhodanobacteraceae > 66-474. The sequence goes on from DASXWZ010000400.1 coordinate 8,597, forward strand.
GATCCAGCGGCGCGATAAAACCGTCCATGGAGAACACGCCGTCGGAGGAGATCAGCTTGCTGCGCGCGCGCGCCGCGTCGGCGGCCTGCAACTGCGTTTCCAGATCGGCGGTATCGCAATTCGAGTAGCGGAAGCGTTTCGCCTTGCACAGACGGACGCCGTCGATGATCGACGCATGGTTCAGCGCGTCGGAAACGATCGCGTCCTGCTCGCCCAGCAGCGGTTCGAACAAGCCGCCATTGGCGTCGAAGCATGCGGCATAGAGGATCGCGTCATCGGTGCCGAAGAACTTCGCGATCTTCCGCTCCAGTTCCTTGTGGATGTCCTGGGTGCCGCAGATGAAGCGCACCGAAGCCATTCCGAAACCGTGCGTATCCAGCGCCTCCTTCGCTGCTTCGATCAGGCGTGGGTGATCGGCGAGGCCCAGATAGTTGTTGGCGCAGAAATTCAGGACCTTGCGTCCGTCGGCCAACGTGATTTCCGCCGATTGCGGCGAAACGATGATGCGCTCGCTCTTGAACAGTCCGCTATCGCGGATGGAGTCGAGTTCTTCGCTGAGGCGTTCCTGCGCGGCGTAGGTCATGGCTGTCCCGAATTCACGATGATTTTCCGTCATTCCGGACGCGGCTTCGCCGCGAACGGTCCCGGAATGACGTCAGGATGTGTACGCTGTCCCGAGTCCCGAGTCCCGAGTCCCGAGTCCCGAGTCCCGAGTCCCGAGTCCCGAGTCCCGTCAATTCCAGCTGCAAACGACTTTGCCGCAATTGCCAGACGCCATCAGGTCGAAGCCCTGCTGGAAATCGCCGATTGCGATCTGGTGGGTCAATACCTTCTGCAGCGGAAAGCCGGTCAGCAGCATCTGCGTCATCTTATACCAAGTCTCGTACATG
>DASXWZ010000401.1:0-24770 GCA_036503375.1 Rhodanobacteraceae bacterium
TCGCCCGCTTCACCTTGACCCTTACGGGCGGCAAGCCCGACAGCCTGCTGCCGGATCGGGCGGATGTGTTCGCCATGAGCACGGCATGGCGAAAGGATTCAGGCAAGTGGCGTTGCTACAGCGCAAACTGGTCGAGTGCCACGCGCTGAGCGAGGTCTTCGCTTATGCGACGTCTGCCAGATCGCGCAGCACGTATTGCAGGATGCCGCCGTGCCGGTAGAACTCGCGCTCCTTGGGCGTCAGCAGCATCACGTGCACCTTGAAGGTTTTCTCGCCGCCGTTCGCGTCACGTGCGGTGACCTGCGCCGTGCGCGCGTTGCCGCCGTCCAGCCCCGTGATCGAGAAGGTCTCCTTGCCGGTGAGGCCCAGCGTCTGCGCGCTCTCGCCCTGCATGAACATCAGCGGCAGCACGCCCATGCCGACCAGGTTCGAGCGGTGGATGCGCTCGAAGCTCTCCGCGATCACGGCTTTCACGCCCAGCAGCAGCGTGCCTTTCGCAGCCCAGTCGCGCGATGAGCCGGTGCCGTATTCCTTGCCGGCGATCACGACCAGCGGCGTGTTCTCCTGCTTGTACTTCATGGCCGCGTCGTAGATCGCCATCTGCTCGCCGCTGGGCACGTGCAACGTGTAGCCGCCTTCCACTCCGTCCAGCATCCTGTTCTTGATGCGGATGTTGGCGAATGTGCCGCGCACCATCACGTCGTCGTTGCCGCGACGCGAACCGTAGGAGTTGAAGTCCTTCGGCTGTACGCCGCGCGCCATCAGGTATTTGCCCGCGGGCGAATCCTTCTTGATGGAACCCGCGGGGGATATGTGATCGGTGGTGATCGAGTCGCCGAACAGCGCCAGGCAGCGCGCGCCGGAGATGTCGGAGGTCGGCCGAGGTTCGCGCGTCATGCCTTCGAAGTAGGGCGGATTCTTGATGTAGGTGGAAGACGCATCCCACGCGTACTGATCGCCTTCCGGCGCCTGCACGGTGTTCCAGCGTGCGTCGCCCTTGAACACGTCCGCGTAGCTCGTCTTGAACATCTGCGCATCGACAGCTTTCGCGATCAGGTCGCCGATATCCTTGTTGCTCGGCCAGATATCCTTCAGATAGACATCTTTACCGCCGGAATCTTTTCCGAGCGGATCTTTCGCCAGATCGATGTCCAGCGTACCGGCCAGCGCATAGGCGACGACGAGCGGCGGCGATGCGAGATAATTCATCTTCACATCGGGATGGATGCGGCCTTCGAAATTGCGGTTGCCAGAGAGAACTGCGGCAGCGGCGAGGTCGCCATCGTTGATCGCCTTGCTGATCGACTCGTGCAGCGGGCCGGAATTGCCGATGCAGGTTGTGCAGCCGTAACCGACGAGGTAGAAGCCGAGTTTCTCCAGGTCGTCCAGCAGGTCGGCTTTCTTCAGGTAATCGGTAACCACTTGCGAGCCGGGCGCCAGGGACGTCTTCACCCAGGGTTTGGCCTTCAATCCCTTCTTCGCCGCGTTGCGCGCCAGCAGGCCGGCGCCCAGCATTACCGCCGGATTGGACGTGTTGGTGCACGAAGTGATCGCGGCGATCACCACCATGCCGTCCTGCATGCGGAACCGCTCGCCCTTGTGGGTGACGTGCAGCTCGATGGCTTGCGTACTGGCCTCGTGGCCCACGGCGGTACCGCCACCCTCGTTGAGGAAACGCTGCACGCCACCGTTGGTTTGGCGGCTCGCCGTCAGTGTCTTGACGTTCTCGCGGTAGCTGCCCTGCATGTCCGACAGCAGCACGCGATCCTGCGGACGCTTGGGGCCGGCCATCGAAGGCTTGACGTCAGCGAGATCTAGCTCCAGCACGGTGCTGTACTCGGGATGTTTCTGACCCGGCTCGTGCCACATGCCCTGGTGTTTGGCATAGGCCTCGATCAACGCAATCTGTTCCTCGCTGCGGCCTGTGAGTTTCAGATAGTCCAGCACTTCCTTGTCGATCGGGAAGATGCCGCAGGTCGCGCCATATTCCGGTGCCATGTTGCCTATCGTGGCGCGGTCGGCCAGCGGCAGGCTTGCCAAGCCGTCGCCAAAGAACTCCACGAACTTGCCGACCACGCCAAGCTTGCGCAGCATCTGCGTCACGGTGAGCACGAGGTCGGTGGCGGTTGCGCCTTCGGGCAATTTCCCCGAAAGTTTGAAGCCGACCACTTGCGGGATCAGCATCGAGGATGGCTGGCCCAGCATGGCTGCTTCCGCCTCGATGCCGCCTACGCCCCAGCCCAGCACGCCGAGGCCGTTGACCATCGTGGTATGCGAATCTGTGCCGAGCACGGTGTCCGGATACGCCCACATCTCGCCGTCGCGTCTGCTCGTCATCACCACGCGCGAGAGATATTCCAGATTGACCTGGTGCACGATGCCGGTACGCGGAGGCACCACGGCGAAATTGTCCAGCGCCTTCTGGCCCCAGCGCAGGAAGGCATAGCGCTCGCGATTGCGTTCGAATTCGATGCGCGCGTTTTCTTCCAGCGCATCGGCTTCCCCGTACACGTCCACTTGCACCGAATGATCGATCACCAGTTCGGCCGGCGAGAGCGGGTTGATCTTCTTCGGGTCGCCGCCCAGCGCGACCATCGCATCGCGCATCGCCGCGAGATCGACGACGCAGGGCACGCCGGTGAAGTCCTGCAGGACCACGCGGGCGGGCAGGAAGGATATCTCGGTGTCCGACTCGGCCTCGGGAGCCCATTTCGCCACCGCTTCGATCTGCTTCGACGTGACTTCGGAGCCATCCTCGGACCGCAACAGGTTTTCCAGCAGCACCTTGATCGAATAGGGCAGGCGGGCCAGATCGAACTGCTCGCCGAGCTTTGCGAGGCTGGCGATTCGGTATTCCTTGCCGCCGACGCTGAGGATGTCGCGAACGCCGAAGGTGTCTTTCACGCGGATTCTCCTTGTATGACGCGGCGCACAGCACTGCGTCGACAGCCGGCAATTATCGCGCAAACGGCCGCTGTCCGCGAATCGCAAATGCTTGCAGGCTGCCTGTGACGCGGCTCAAGCCTGCGCAAGCACGATTGGCGTTTCGAGCTTGCACTCGCTACATTGCCCATCCATGTCCGCCCTCGCGACTTTCTTCCGCCGCCGCTACGAGCAGTGGAAGATCGACAGTCTGACCGAGAGTGACTTCCGACCCAGCATCAGCATCCTCAAGTTGTCGTTTGTCGCGGTGTTCATCGGCGCGGCTGCGGCGGTGGTCGCGTGGCTGTTGTATCGCGCGATAGGCCTGGTGACGCATCTCGCCTTCGCGGGGCAGTGGTCCTTCGCCTTCGCCTCGCCGGTTTCGCTGCACCCGCCGTGGTGGGCGATAGTCATTGCGCCGATCGTTGGCGCCTTGATCATCGGCCTGATGGCGCGCTATGGCAGCGACCGCATCCGCGGCCACGGCATTCCCGAGGCGCTCGAAGCCATCCTGTTCCGTCAGAGCAAGATGCTGTTCAAGGTGGCGATCCTGAAACCGATCTCGGCCGCCATCGCCATCGGCACGGGAGGCCCGTTCGGCGCGGAGGGCCCGATCATCATGACCGGCGGTGCGGTCGGCTCGCTGATCGGACAGGCGTTCTATCTCACATCGATGGAACGCCGGGTTTTGCTGGTAGCGGGCGCCTGCGCGGGCATGGCTGCGACCTTCGCCACGCCGATCGCCGCAACGCTGGTTGCCGTCGAACTGCTGCTGTTCGAATGGCGGCCGCGCAGCACGATCCCGGTTGCGGTCGCGTGTTTCGTGGCCGATGCACTGCGGCCTTACCTGATCGGACCGGGTCCACTGTTCCCGCTGCACGTTCAATTCCACATCCATCCGCTGATATTGGCGTTGGCGTTGGCGTGCGGGATTTTCGCGGGCATGTTCGCCACGTTGATCACATCGGCGGTCTATTTCGTCGAAGACAGTTTCCACAAACTGCCGATCCACTGGATGTGGTGGCCGGCGCTCGGCGCGATCGCGGTGGTGATCGGCGGCCTGGTCGAACCGCAGGCGCTGGGCGTGGGTTACGACGTGATCGATCAATTGCTGACCGGCAAGCTGGTCGGTCTCGCGATCCTGATTTTCATGGTCGTGAAATCGCTGATGTGGATCATCTATCTTGGCTCGGGCACCTCGGGCGGCGTGCTGGCGCCGCTGCTGGCGCTGGGCGCGGGACTGGGCGGCCTGGAAGCGATGATCTTTCCCGGCAACGATCCGTTGCTGTGGCCGCTGCTGGGCATGTGCGCGATTCTGGCGGGCATGATGCGCATGCCGTTCACCGCGATCCTGTTCGCGCTGGAATTGACGCGCAACGCCAGCGCCTTGCCGGCGTTGCTGGTCGCATGCATCGCGGCGTATTGCGTCAGCGTGTTCCTGATGAAGCGTTCGATCCTGACGGAAAAAGTCGCGCGGCGCGGCTTCTCGATCTTCCGCGAGTATTCGGTCAACCGGCTGGAACTCACGCCGGTGAAGGACGTAATGAGCACGCAGATGATGACCATCCCCGGCGCCACCACGTTGCGCGAATGCGCCGAGCGCTATTTCGGGGCGGACCAGAAATACCGGGCCTATCCGGTCCTGGACGCGAACGAGGCGTTGATCGACGTGATCACGCGCCAGGATCTGCTGCGCCTGCGCGAAGAGGATCCCTCCGGAGAAAAGCCGCTGGTCGAGGTAATGCACAAGGAGCCGGTGGTCGCTTTCCCCGACGAGAGTTGCCAGAGCGTGGCGATCCGCGCGGCGGTGGAAAAACTCGAGCGCATCCCGGTCGTGCATCCGGACACCCGCGCGCTGCTCGGCATTGTAAGCCGCTACGACCTGCTGAAGCCGTACACGCACTACCATCACGAGGAAAAGGTGCGCGAACGGATGTTTCGCGGATCGCCCTAGATACCGTCGAGCGTACAGCGCGTCAGCATCCCGCGCGCCAGCATCGCTTCGCGGCGGGGACGCAACAGCAGGTGCCAGCGGCGGCCGCCGAGCTGGCGCCACAACACCGCCGCCCGCACCGCGGACAGCAGCAACGCTCGGATGCGCTGCACCTGCGTCGGTTGATGGAGGTACAGCGGGTTGCCGATGACCATCACCTTCGGTCGCAAGCCGGAAAGATTCCCGGTGTAAAGGTCGGCGGCGCGTGCCACGACGTTCGGATGGGTGGGACCGAAATGCAACAGTTGTCGCTGCATGCCCTGCAGATCCCGCTGCATGGACTCGACCACGGCCGGATGGCGGCGCAACGAGCGCTCCAGCCGCAGGATCGCGAACACGATGCGCAGCAGCGCCGGGTCGCGCACCTTGCCGTCGATCTGCGCGACCAGCGCGCGCAGGCCATCGCAGACGTTGGCGATGCCGCCATACACCTCGCCAACGCTGCAGCTCTCCAACTTGAAAACGCTGGCCATGCAGGTTTCGAAGGAACCGCTGTCGCAGTCGCCTTCGGTAGCGAGCGAACGCACCAGCGATATCGCCTGGAACAATCCGCCGAGGGCGATCACGCGGGCTTCGTTCACGGGATGATCTCCGTGGCCGTGGATGCGATCACGCCACCGCCCAGGCATTCGTCGCCGGCATAGAACACCACCGATTGACCGGGTGCGATCGCGCGTTGCATTTCCCCGAAACGGACGTTTATGCCGCCATCCCCCGAATCGATTTCGCACGCCTGCGGTGTCTGCCTGTAGCGAACCATGGCCTCGCAGCGCAGCGGCAGGGCGGGAGCGTGCCCGGCGATCCAGTTGACGTTTTCCGCGACCAGCGTTTGCGACATCAGCCAGCGATTCTGCGCGCCCTGTGCCACGTACACGATGTTCTTCCGCACGTCCTTGCCGACCACATACCACGGCTGGCCATTGCTGCCGGCCTTTCCGCCGATGCGCAACCCGGCGCGCTGGCCCGGCGTGTAGAACATCGCGCCGTGGTGTTCGCCGAGCATTTCGCCTTCCGGGGTGCGCAGTTCGCCCGGTTGCGCGGGCAGGTACTTCGAAAGGAAGTCTCGAAAATCGCGTTCGCCGATGAAGCAGATGCCGGTCGAATCCTTCTTGTCGTGCACCGCGAATCCCGCGTCGCGCGCCAGTGCGCGCACCTGCGGCTTGCGCAGCTCGCCCAGCGGAAACAACGCTGCGCCGAGCTGCTCCTGGTCCAGCGCGTGCAGGAAATAAGTCTGGTCCTTGTCCGCATCGAGCGCGCGCCGCAGCTTCCATCGCCCATCGGAGCGCCCGATGCGCGCGTAATGCCCCGTTGCCATTTTCCCCGCGCCCAGTTCGCGCGCGGCATCCAGGAAGGTGCGGAACTTGATCTCCCTGTTGCACAGCACGTCGGGGTTGGGCGTGCGGCCGGCGCGGTACTCGGCGAGAAAGTGCGCGAACACGCGCTCCCGGTATTCGAGCGCGAAGTTGCGCGCGTGAAACGGAATACCGAGCGCCGCGCAAACGGCCAGCGCATCCTTGCGGTCCTCGTCGGCGCGGCAGGCGGAGTCGGGTTCGTCCTCCTCCCAGTTCTGCATGAACATGCCGGCGATGTCTCCGCCCGCACGTTTCAGCAGGAGCGCAGCAACCGCGGAATCCACGCCGCCCGAAAGACCCACCACGACGCGCACGTCAACGCTCCCCGCGCGCCGCCATCTCGCCGTCTACCAGCGACAGCGGCCAGCGCGCGCCGGCCAGCCAGTCGTCCAGCGTGGCGAGCACCAGCGGGCTGCGCAGGCGTTGGCCCAGTTCCGCGATGCCGTCGTACTCCAGCCAATGCGCACGCAACACGCCGTGGTCGAGCGGGCGGTCGGGATGGTGACGCAAGGGCTGCGCGGCGAAGGCGAAGCGCACGATATGCGCGTCGTGTTCCGGACTGAGGTACTGGCGCACGCCGATGAAAGCCTGCGGCTCCACTTCCCAGCCGGTTTCCTCCAGCGTTTCGCGGCACGCGGCTTGCAGCAGACTCTCGCCGGGCTCGAGGTGTCCGGCCGGCTGGTTGAACAACACCTGCCCGCGGACGTCTTCCTCGACCATCAGGAACCGCCCGCGCTGGTGCACCACACAGGCGACGGTGACGTGCGGGCGCCAGATCGTTTCGCCCGGGGTGTCGAAGCTGGAAGAAGGCATCGCCATGACAACAGTTGAAAGCGTGTCATTGTGCCACCGCCCGGCGGGTGCAGATCACGCCCACATCTTTCTTGCGATCATCCCTGATCGCGAGGGTCAAAAGCAGGCATCCGTGCCTGCACTTCACGATAAGGCGCGGCGTATACTGCGGCCGAGGACGAACTTCATTGAAAAATGGCCCCAACCAAGAGACGCGACCCGGAAAACGAACCAGAGCATGGCGTGGCGGTGGAAACGGCCAAGCCGGAAACCGCGCGGCCGCCGCTTTTTCAAGTCGTGCTGGTCAATGACGATTACACGCCGATGGAATTCGTGGTGGTGGTACTGGAAACCTTCTTCAACATGAACCGCGAGAAAGCGACCCAGATCATGTTGCACGTGCACACCCGCGGCCGCGGTGTATGCGGCGTGTTCACGCGCGAGGTGGCAGAGAGCAAGGTGACCCAGGTGAACGAGTTTTCGCGCGCCCATCAGCATCCCTTGTTGTGCACCATGGAAAAGTTGTAGCCGGGCCCCATATCTGGCTCAGGCGGCATTGGCCGCAAACCGTTCCAGCGAGAGACCAAGATGTTCAGCAAAGATCTCGAGTTCACCATCGGCCAGTGCTACAAGGAAGCGCGCGAGCAGCGTCATGAATTCATGACGGTGGAACACCTGCTGCTGGCTCTGCTTGAAAACCCGACCGCGGCGGCGGTGCTGCGAGGCTGCGGCGCCGACGTGGACAAACTGGGCAAGGACCTGCGTTCGATCATCGCGGAAACCGTCCCGGTGTTGCCCACGGGCGACGAACGCGACACCCAGCCGACTCTGGGTTTCCAGCGCGTATTGCAACGCGCGGTCTATCACGTGCAATCCTCCGGGCGGAAGGAAGTCACTGGCGCCAACGTGCTGGTGGCGATCTTCGGCGAGAAGGATTCGCACGCGGTGTTCTTCCTGCACCAGCAGGAAGTGACGCGGCTGGACGTGGTCAACTACGTCTCGCACGGCATCGCCAAGATCGGTCATGAATCCGATGCGGCGCCCGCCGCGACCGAAAAGGAAGAGGAGGGCGGCGAAAGCAAGGGCAACGCGCTCACCGAATACGCCAACAACCTCAACGAGCTGGCCAGGCAGGGCAAGATCGATCCGCTGATCGGGCGCACCGAGGAAATCGAGCGCACGATCCAGGTCCTGTGCCGCCGCCGCAAGAACAATCCGCTCTACGTCGGCGAAGCCGGCGTCGGCAAGACCGCGCTGGCCGAAGGCCTGGCCAAGCGCATCGTCGAGGGCGACGTGCCTGCGGTGCTGGAAGACTGCACGGTGTGGGCACTCGATCTCGGTGCGCTGGTCGCCGGCACCAAATACCGCGGCGATTTCGAGAAGCGCCTCAAGGCCGTGATCGCCCAGTTGAAGAAGGATCCGCACGCGATCCTCTTCATCGACGAGATCCACACCATCATCGGCGCCGGCTCCGCCTCCGGCGGCACGATGGACGCGTCCAATCTGATCAAGCCGATGCTGGCATCGGGCGAGCTGCGCTGCATCGGTTCGACCACTTTCCAGGAATTCCGCGGCGTGTTCGAAAAGGATCGCGCGCTGGCGCGGCGCTTCCAGAAGATCGATATCGTCGAACCTTCCGTGGCCGACAGCGTGGCGATCCTGGAAGGATTGAAATCGCGCTTCGAGGATCACCACAAGGTCGCGTACACCGATGCGGCGTTGAAGGCCGCGGTGGATCTTTCGGTCAAGCACATTCCCGATCGCCTGCTCCCGGACAAGGCCATCGACGTGATCGATGAAGCCGGCGCGCGGCAACGCCTGTTGCCCGAGAACGAACGCACCGGCACGGTCGATACCGGCGAAATCGAGTTCATCGTCGCGCGCATGGCGCGCATCCCCCAGAAGCAGGTTTCCGCTTCCGACCGCGACGTGCTGAAGAACATCGATCGCAATCTCAAGATGGTGATCTTCGGCCAGGACCAGGCGATCGACATGCTTTCCAGCGCGATCAAGATGGCGCGATCGGGCCTGGGCGACCCGGCCAAGCCGATCGGCTGCTTCCTGTTCGCCGGCCCCACCGGCGTCGGCAAAACCGAAGTCACACGGCAACTGGCGATGCAGCTCGGCATCGAGCTGATCCGTTTCGACATGTCCGAATACATGGAGCCGCATTCGGTCTCGCGCCTGATCGGCGCGCCTCCGGGTTACGTCGGTTTCGACCAGGGTGGCTTGCTCACGGACGCGGTGGTCAAACATCCGCATTGCGTGCTGCTGCTGGACGAGATCGAGAAGGCGCACCCGGATGTGTTCAACGTGCTGCTGCAGGTGATGGACCACGGTGCGCTGACTGACCCCAACGGCCGCGAGGCGAATTTCAAGAACGCGATCCTGGTGATGACCACCAACGCGGGTGCGCAGGCCGCCGCGCGGCGCACGATCGGATTCGTCGAGCAGAATCACGCCACCGATGCGATGGAAACCATCCGCCGTGCGTTCACGCCGGAATTCCGCAATCGGCTGGATGCGATCGTGGAATTCAAGGCGCTGGATTTCGAACACATCCTGCGCGTGGTCGACAAGTTCCTGATCGAGCTGGAGGCGCAGTTGCAGGAGAAACACGTGTCGCTCAACGTCGACGCCGAGGCGCGGCGCTGGCTGGCCGAGCACGGTTTCGACCCGCAGATGGGCGCGCGGCCGATGGCGCGGGTGATACAGGAGAGGGTCAAGCGTGCGCTGGCGGACGAGCTGCTGTTCGGAAAGCTCGCCGACGGCGGCAAGGTGAATCTAAGCGTCAAGGACGGCGAGTTGCAGGTCGACACCGAAGCTGCCGAAAAGCTGCCAGTGGTCGTCGAATAATCGTCCTGCGCGCGGTGCAAACTGAAACGGCGGCCGATGGCCGCCGTTTTGTCGTGCGCGTGTCGCGGACGGACTTACCGCGAGCGGAACGTGATCCGACCCTTGCTGAGATCGTAAGGCGTCAGTTCGACCTTGACCTTGTCGCCGGTGATGATGCGGATGTAGTGCTTGCGCATGCGGCCGGAGATGTGCGCGGTGACCACGTGGCCGTTTTCCAGTTGCACGCGGAACATGGTGTTGGGCAGCGTCTCCAGCACCGTGCCTTCCATTTCGATGACGTCGTCTTTGGCCATGTTCCCGGCAGGATGAAGATGCGCCACTGCGGCGCACAAGCGCGGCATTGTGCCACGGCGGAAGCTTGCGCGAAAGCGGCAATCAGCCGAAATGGCGATCGAGCTGGCGGCGTATTTCGTCCTCTATCGTGCCCTTGAGCATCCCGTACATCATTCCGAGCCTGGCGCGCACGCGCACTTCATCTCCATCCACGCTGATCTCGCCATCCACGCCGCGGCGGCGGATCAGAAAACGATCGTCCTGCCAGTCGCCATGCAGGGAGAACCGCTGCGACAACTCGTCCACGATCTGTTCGACCACCACACGGGCGCGGACGCGTCCCAACCGGTGCTTGCGGAGGATGTCGATGTTCGCCATGCGCGTCCCGATCGCGAGGATGCATCATGCTACAGTGCGCATTCGCCGCCCAGCCAGCCGCATGCGCATCGCCTTCGTCCATTCCTCACGCGAGACGTTCCGCAGCCAGGACGACCGCGTGCGCATCGGCAGCGGCGCCGAGAACGACCTGACGCTGGCGGGCAGCGGTGTGGCCGCGCGGCACGTCGCGATCGTCGAGGATCGCCGCGGCCTGGTGTTGGAAGTGCTGCCGGGCGCTCCGCACGTTTACGTCAACGCACGGCCGGTGCGCGAACGCGCGCTGTTGCGCTACGGCGATCATCTGAACGTGGGTGGCGGCAAGCTGGTGCTGCTGCCGGACGAGCCGCCGAAGGACGATGAATCCGCATCCCCAATGCCAGTGGATGGCGCGGTTCGGCCCGGATTCGCCGCGCTGCGCGCGGTGGCCGGCGCGCTTTCCGGCAGACTGCTGCCGGTCGAAAGCAGGATCACACTCGGCGGCAGCGGATCGGTGTTGCCGGGCGTCGCAGGCGCCTGTTCGCTGCAAATACGCGGCGACGACCTGGTGCTGGATTCCGGAGAGTCCGGCGTGCTGGTCAATGGGCTGCCGCCGCGCAAGCGAGCGCGGCTGGTCAGCGGCGACCAGCTGACGTTCGGCGAGCATCGTTTCATCGTCGAAGCCCCGGGTCTGCACGGCGCCAGCATGGCCGCGCAGGCACCATTCGAATTGCCGCCGATTCCGCCGCCGCCGGAGGAGCCGCGCGGCTCGCGCGCCGAATTCGGCTGGTTGCTCGGCACCGCCGCGCTGCTCGCGGTGATCATCGCCTTGTTGCTTTGGTGGAGGCATTGAATGACGAGGGGTTGGAACTTCAGCGCCGGGCCCGCGGTGCTGCCGGAACAGGTGTTGCGCCGCGCGCAGGAAGAGCTGCTGGAGTGGAACGGCGCGCGCGCCTCCGTGATGGAGGTCAGTCATCGCGGCGGGGCATTCGAGGCGATGGCCGCGCAGGCGGAGTCGGATCTGCGCGGATTGCTCGCGGTACCGGCGAATTACAAGGTGCTGTTCCTGCAAGGCGGGGCCACCCAGCACTTCGCGCAGATCCCGATGAATTTCTGCGCCGATGGCCAGCGCGCGGATTACATCGTCACCGGCCACTGGGGCGAAAAAGCGGTGAAGGAAGCAGCACCGTATTCGAGGCCGCACGTGGCGGCGAGCTCGGCGGGCTCGAACTACACCACGATCCCGATGCGCGCTTCCTGGGATCTGGATCCTGGGGCGGCCTATGCCCACTACACGCCCAACGAAACCATTCACGGGGTCGAATTCCACGACATACCCGACGTGGGCGGCGTGCCGCTGGTCGCCGACATGTCATCCGACATTCTTTCGCGGCCGATCGATGTTTCGCGATTCGGTTTGATCTACGCGGGCGCGCAAAAGAACATCGGGCCATCTGGTTTGGTAGTTCTGATCGTTCGCGGCGACCTGCTGCAACGCGATCCGCGTCCGTTGCCGAAAATCTTCCGCTACGCCGAACACGCCGCGCAGAATTCCATGCTCAACACGCCCAACACCTGGGGCTGGTACCTCGCCGGCCTCACATTCCAATGGCTGAAAGAGCAAGGTGGCCTGATCGCGATGGAGCGGCGCAACCGCGAGAAGGCCGATCTGTTGTACGAAGCCATCGATGATTCGAACGGCTACTACCGCAACCCGGTCGAACCTTCCGCGCGCTCGCGCATGAACGTGCCGTTCACGCTGCACGATCCGGCGCTCGATCCGGTGTTCCTGAAGGAATCCGAAGCTGCAGGCTTGCTGGCATTGAAAGGACATCGTGCGGTGGGTGGCATGCGCGCCTCGCTCTACAACGCGTTGCCGATCGAAGGGGTGCGCGCGCTGGTCGAGTTCATGCGCGATTTTGCGCAGAGGCACTGATCGCGGGCTCTCGCATGTTCGATATCCTCGCACTCAACAACATCGCAGCGTCGGGTCTGGCGCGCTTGCATAACGGGAACTACCGCATCGGCAACGACATCGCCGAACCGGACGCGATCATGCTGCGCAGTGCCGACCTGCATGCGCGACCGATCGCCGGCAGCGTGCTGGCGATCGCCCGCGCAGGTGCGGGCACCAACAACATCCCCGTTGCCGAGATGTCCAAACGTGGCGTGCCGGTGTTCAACGCACCCGGCGCCAACGCCAACGCGGTCAAGGAACTGGTGCTCGCCGGCATGTTGCTGGCCGCGCGCAATCTGCCCGATGCGCTGGAATTCGCGCATTCGCTTTCATTCAACGACGATGCACACGCGCGCATGGAAGCCGAGAAGAAACGCTTCGCGGGCTCCGAACTCACGGGCAAGACCCTCGGCGTGGTGGGCCTGGGTGCGATCGGCGTACGCGTGGCGAATGCGTCGTTCGGGTTGGGCATGCGCGTGATCGGTTTCGATCCGCACATGACCGTGGAAGGCGCCTGGCAGTTGTCTTCCAGCGTGCAGCGCGCAAATTCGCTGGAAGAACTCTATGGCGCATCCGACTACGTCACCCTGCACGTGCCGCTGATCGATGCCACGCGCGGCTTGTTCGGCGCAAAAGCGGTTGCCGCATCGAAACCCGGGCTCGTACTGCTGAATTTTGCGCGCGAAGGCGTGATCGATCCGGCGGCCGTGCGCAAGGGACTTGATGAGGGCAAGCTCGGCCGCTATGTCAGCGATTTCCCCGTCGCGGAATTCGCGGGCCATCCGCGCGTGATCGCGTTGCCGCATCTGGGAGCATCCACCGCGGAAGCGGAGGAGAATTGCGCGGTGATGGTCGCGGACCAGCTGCGCGAATTCCTCGAGAACGGCAACGTGCAGCACTCGGTGAATTTTCCCAACACGCGCATGGCTCGCGCCGGCAGCGCGCGCCTGTGCATCGCCAACGCCAATCGCCCCAACATGATCGGCCAGCTTTCGCACGTGCTCGGCGAAGCGGGATTGAACATCGCCCAGATGCACAACGCCTCGCGTGGCGACCTCGCCTACAACCTGATCGATGTCGATGCGGCGGTGCCGTCTTCGCTGGTGGGAGCGATCACCGCGATTGATGGCATCCTGTCCGTGCGCGTGATCGGTGCCTGAGCGCTGGCCCCGATGAGCGGCGGATTCGACGCGACCCGGTTGGCCAACGCGGCGACAAGTGCATCGCGCGCTTACGACCCGGGCCATGACCTGCCCACCTTGCGCGAACGCTTCGGCGCGCAGATCGCGGAACTCGGCTCAAACGAGAATCCGCTGGGGCCGAGTCCTCGTGCGCAGGAAGCGATGCGCGCAGCGCTGAAGGACAGCTTCCGCTATCCCGACCCGCGCGGCGGCGCATTGAAGGCTGCGCTTTCCTCCCGCCTCGACGTTGGCATCGACCGGATCGCGCTGGGCAACGGGTCGCATGAATTGTTGATGCTGCTGGCGCAGTGCTTCGCCGACGCATCGCATTCGATCGTGCATGCGCAACACGGCTTCGCGGTGTTTCCGATCGCGACGGCCGCAGCCGGCGCGCAGGCCGTTCGCGTGCCGGCGCTGCCGGGCGACCATGCCGATGCGCCATACGGGCACGACCTGCCGGCGATGGTCGAATCCGTTCGTGTCGACACGCGGATCGTCTATCTGGCCAACCCCAATAACCCCACCGGCACCTGGTTCGACGACGCGGCGCTCGCGAATTTCCTGGCGACCGTGCCGCAAGACGTGCTGGTTGTGGTGGATGAGGCGTACCACGAATACGTGGATGCGCCGGGCGTGCATACCGCGCTGCGTTTCGCGGACACGCATCCGAACCTGATCGTCACACGCACGTTCTCCAAGGCGTACGGCCTTGCCGGATTGCGCGTGGGATATCTCGTTGCGCATCCGAGCGTGGTCGAGATCATCGAACGCCTGCGCGAATCCTTCAACGTCAATGGCATTGCGCTGGCCGGTGCCGAAGCGGCATTGAAGGATCGCGAGCATCTGGCGCGCTCGCGCGAATACAACAACGCCGAACGCGAATGGCTGCGCGGCGAACTCGAAGCGCGCGGCTGTCGCTGCCTGCCCTCGCAAACCAATTT
The DNA here is from genome assembly GCA_036503375.1 of Rhodanobacteraceae bacterium. GTDB lineage: Bacteria > Pseudomonadota > Gammaproteobacteria > Xanthomonadales > Rhodanobacteraceae > 66-474. Next base: position 14,622 of record DASXWZ010000401.1, read on the forward strand.
CCTCATGATCGATTTGCGCCGGGACGCGGCGGCACTCGAGCGACATCTCTTCGAACGCGGCGTGATCGTGCGCCCGATGGGAGGCTACGGATTGCCGCAGACCGTGCGCATCAGCATCGGCAGCCGCGCCGAAAACGAGCGGTTGTTGCGGGCATTGCCGTGAACGGCGGAACGCTGGACTGGCTCAGCTCGCCCGCGAACGGGCTGCGCGGCGGAATCGAGGTTCCCGGCGACAAGTCGATCTCGCATCGCGCCCTGATGTTGGGGGCGATTGCGGACGGCACGACTCGCGTCCGCGGCTTTCTCGAGAGCGCCGATACTCATGCGACCGGAAACATCCTGCGCACGATGGGCGTGCGCATCGACACGCCGGCGGCGGACCAGCGCCTCATCCACGGGGTCGGCTTGAACGGCCTGCGCGCCCGGCACGGCGCACTCGACTGCGGCAACTCCGGCACCGCGATGCGATTGCTGGCCGGCTTGCTCGCGGGCCAAACGTTCGATTCGATTTTGATCGGCGATGCTTCCTTGTCGCGTCGCCCGATGCGACGAGTGATCGAGCCCTTGGGTGCTATGGGCGCGCGCATCGATGCAGAAAACCATGTTTGCGCGCCGTTGCGCATCCGTGGTGGGCAATCTCTGCAGGGCATCGACTATTGTTCGCCTGTCGCCAGTGCGCAGGTGAAATCGGCAGTGCTGCTGGCCGGGCTGTATGCGCAAGGTGAAACGCGAGTCACCGAGCTGCGGCCGACGCGCGACCACACCGAACGCATGCTGGCCGCATTCGGCTATCCGGTCGCGTTCGAGGCGGGCAGGGCGACGCTGCAGGGCGGCCACCGCCTGCGCGCGACCGAAGTGATCGTGCCCGCCGATTTTTCCTCGGCCGCATTTTTCATCGTCGCAGCGTCCCTGGTTCCCGGCAGCAAGTTGCGCCTGAAAGATGTCGGCCTGAATCCACGCCGCATCGGCCTGCTGCGCGTGCTGCGCGCGATGGGAGCGGATATTTCAGAAGAGAATCCTCGCGATTCCGGTGGCGAACCCGTCGCCGATTTGCAGGTGCGCCATGCACCGCTGCATGGCATCGATGTGCCGGTGGAACACGTGGCCGACATGATCGATGAATTTCCGATCCTGTTCGTCGCGGCGGCGGCGGCGGAAGGAAGGACGGCGATTCGCGGCGCGGCGGAGTTGCGCGTCAAGGAATCCGACCGTATCGCGGTGATGGCTGCCGGTCTGCGTGCGCTGGGCGTCGGTATCGAAGAGATGCAAGATGGCGCCGTTATCGACGGTGGCATGGTGCAGGGCGGCGAGGTCGATGCTCAGAACGATCATCGTTGCGCGATGGCATTCGCGGTCGCGGGTGCGGTGGCGCGCGCGCCGGTGCATATCCGCGATTGCGCCAATGTGGCCACGTCCTTCCCGCAATTTCGCCGGATCGCCAATACCTGCGGTTTGCGGGTCACGCCGGCCTGAGGCGGCCGGCAGACGGTCACGATTAGAATGACGGCTTGCTGCGCGCTGCATCTGGAAATTTAGTCAGAAATCCTCCATAACATGTTGAAGGGACTTGTGAATGCCTACAGCCGTTCCCATCCTGACCATCGACGGTCCGTCCGGCTCCGGCAAGGGCACCATTGCCCGCGCGGCGGCCGACAAGTTGGGCTGGCACCTGCTGGATTCCGGCGCGTTGTACCGCGCGGTCGGTTACGCCGCAGGCATGGCGGGGTTGGACTTGTCGGATGCCCAAGCGGTGACGCGCTGTGCGCAAGCGATGAAGATCCGCTTCCGCGATCCGGGGAACGGCGGTGAAACCCGGGTAATCGTCAACGGCCACGACGCGACCGACGAGTTGCGCACCGAGACCGCGGGCGCCGCGGCTTCCGCGATCGCAGCGATCCCGCCGGTGCGGCAGGCGCTGGTCGATCTGCAACTGTCTTTCCGCAAGCCACCGGGGCTGGTGGCGGACGGGCGGGACATGGGCACGGTGATCTTTCCCGACGCCCGCCACAAGGTCTTTCTCACGGCGTCCGCCGCGGAACGCGCGGAAAGACGCTATAAACAGTTGAAGGGAAAGGGACTGGACGTTACACTAGCCAGTCTTTTGCGAGAGATCGAGGCGCGCGATGCCCGCGATGCGTCGCGTGCCGTTGCGCCGTTGAAGCCCGCCGCCGATGCGGTCGTGGTCGACACGACGGGGATGCCGATCGAAGAAGTCGTCGCGAAAGTGCTGTCGTTGTTGCAAACCTGATTGCTGTATCGAACAAACCTTCCCAACCCTGGTGCCCAAGCACCCCCAAACCGGCGGACCGCCGCCCGAGCAGACACAATCCATGAATTTCGAAGGCAACGCGGTCCATTCCTCCACTGGAACCCATATGAACGAAAGTTTTGCCGAGCTGTTTGAACAGAGCCAGTCGCTCAACAAATTGAAACCCGGATCGATCGTATCCGGCATTGTCGTGGACATCCGTTCCGACGTCGTGGTGATCAATGCGGGCCTGAAATCCGAAGGCATCGTGCCGATCGAGCAGTTCCGCGACGACGACGGCACGCTGGAGATCCACGTTGGCGACGAGGTGAAGGTCGCGCTGGACGCGATCGAGGACGGCTTCGGTGAAACCAAGCTCTCGCGCGAGAAGGCCAAGCGCGCGCTCGTCTGGGATGTGCTGGAAAGCGCGTTCGAGAAGAGCGAGGCGATCACCGGCCGCATCAGCGGCAAGGTCAAGGGCGGCTTCACGGTGGACATCAAGGATGTGCGCGCGTTCCTGCCCGGTTCGCTGGTGGATGTTCGTCCGGTGCGCGATCCGGGCTACCTGGAAGGCAAGGATCTCGAGTTCAAGATCATCAAGCTCGACCGCAAGCGCAACAACGTGGTGGTGTCGCGTCGCGCGGTGGTCGAGAGCGAGCATTCCGAAGAACGCGAGCAGTTGCTGGAGAAGCTGCAGGAAGGCGCGGTGCTGAAGGGCGTGGTCAAGAACCTCACCGACTACGGCGCATTCGTGGACCTCGGCGGCATCGACGGCCTGCTGCACATCACCGACATGGCGTGGAAGCGCGTGCGGCATCCCAGCGAAGTGGTCAACGTCGGCGACGAGCTGGACGTGCGCGTGCTGAAGTTCGACCGCGAGCGCAACCGCGTTTCGCTTGGCCTGAAGCAGCTCGGCGACGATCCGTGGGTCAACATCGCGCGCCGTTATCCCAGCGGCACCCGCCTGTTCGGCAAGGTTTCCAATGTCACGGACTACGGCTGCTTCGTCGAGCTGGAGCCGGGCGTGGAAGGCCTGGTGCACGTGTCGGAGATGGACTGGACCAACAAGAACGTCAATCCGGCAAAGATGGTGCAGGTCGGCGACGAAGTGGAAGTGATGGTGCTGGACGTAGACGAGGAGCGTCGCCGCATCTCGCTCGGCATCAAGCAGACCCAGGCCAATCCGTGGGAGGCGTTCGCCGCCACCTTCAAGAAGGGCGACAAGGTCAAGGGCTCGATCAAGTCCATCACCGACTTCGGCATCTTCGTCGGCCTCGATGGCGGCATCGACGGCTTGGTGCACCTGTCCGACATCTCCTGGCAAACGCCAGGCGAAGAGCTGGTGCGCAACTTCAAGAAGGGCGATGAAGTCGAGGCGGTTGTGCTGGCGGTCGATCCCGAACGCGAGCGCATTTCGCTGGGGATCAAGCAGCTCGAGCAGGATCCGTTTGGCCAGTTCATGGCCAACCATCCGCGCGGCTCCATCGTCAACGGCACCGTCAAGGAAGTGGACGCGCGCGGCGCGGTGGTCGATCTCGGCGACGGCGTGGAAGGTTATCTCGCTGCACGCGACGTCGCCAAGGAACGCATCGATGACGTCGGCCAGCACTTCAAGGCGGGCGACAAGGTCGAAGCGAAATTCATCGGCATGGACCGCAAGGGTCGCATGTTGCAGTTGTCGATCCGCGCCAAGGACGAGGACGAGCTGGCCGAGACGTTGTCTGATTATCAGGACGCCGGCACCGGCACGACCAAACTGGGCGCGCTGTTGAAAGAGCAGATGAACAAATCCGAGTAAGCGGGAAACGGGAACCAGGGCGCGGGATGCCGGACCAGAGGTTCTGCATCCCGCGCCCGAGCGAACGCAGCGAGCGATCGGCTCATTCCACGGATGATCATTCAATACTCGACAGCAGCGATCGAAACAGCGATGCCGGAACCCAAGAGCCAGCGTTCCATCACCAAGTCAGAGCTGATCGAGGCGCTCGCCTCGCGCCAGACCCATCTCGCGTTCGCCGACGTGGAGCTGGCGGTGCGCAACGTGATCGAGCAGATGAGCAGCTCGCTGGCCGGCGGCGATCGCATCGAGATTCGCGGTTTCGGCAGTTTCTCGCTGCACTACCGGCCGCCCCGCACGGGCCGCAATCCCAAGACCGGAACGGCGGTGGCGCTGCCGGGCAAGTACGTGCCGCATTTCAAGCCGGGCAAGGAACTGCGCGAACGCGTCAACGGCGATGCGCAGCCGGATGAAACGCGATCCGATTGAACGCGATTCGAAATGCGCGGAAGCGCCGATCGGTTACATTGAGCACCGACCAGTTTGCCGAAAATTCGGGCGGGACCTGACATGCGCGCCCTGATCGCGATCCTCGTCGTTCTGTTCCTGATCCTGGGCGTGGTGTTCGGTGCCCTCAACCCGCAACACGTCCGTTACGACTTCCTGTTCGCGCATTTCGAAATCTCCAAGGGAGTGGCCTTGCTGCTTGCCCTCCTGATCGGCTGGTTGCTGGGCGGGGCGCTGTGCTGGGCCGGGTCCGGACTGGCGCGCCGCGCGCCGCGCGAATCACGTGACGGCAAGCGCGCATGAACGCGCTGTTGCAGCATCCGCTGTATCTGTTGTTCCTGCTGTTGCCGGTGGCGGCGTGGTCGGGCTGGCTGATCGGCCGCCACGCCAGCGCGCGGCGCTCCGGCGCGCGCACGCGCGAATTGTCGTCGAGCTACTTCCGCGGACTGAACTACCTGCTCAACGACCAGCCTGACAAGGCGATCGAAGTCTTCATGAAGCTCGCCGAGTTCAACCGCGACACCGTGGAGACGCACCTCGCGCTCGGCAATCTGTTCCGCCGACGCGGCGAGGTCGATCGCGCGATCCGTGTGCACCAGCACCTGGTCGGGCGGCAGAACCCGAGCGAGGACGAAAAAACCGTCGCGCTGCTGGAGCTGGGCGAGGACTACATGCGCGCGGGCCTGCTCGATCGTGCCGAAGCGCTGTTCGACGATCTGGTGGCGATGAACGCCCACGCGCCCTCGGCACTGCGGCACCTGATCGCGATCTACCAGCACGAACGCGACTGGCACAAGGCGATCGAACACGCGCGCCGGCTGGAAACGATGACCGGCGAATCGGAAGCTTCGACCATCGCGCAGTTCTATTGCGAGCTGGCCGAACAGTCTCGCGCGCACGGCGCGCGGGAGGAAGCGCGCGATTACCTCGATCGCGCCTTCGCCTGCGAGCCCGAATGCGTGCGCGCGAACATGATCCTCGGGCACCTGCTGGCCGAAGCGGGCGATCACAAAGGCGCGGTGGAAGCGTTCGAACGCGCCGCGCGCGCGGATGTGGATTTCGTTCCGGAAATACTGCCGCCGTTGCTGGACAACTATGCGCGCTCGCAGCAGATGGATCGCGCCGAGCGGTTCCTGACCGACGTGATCGACCGGTATCATGGCATCTCGCCGGTGCTCGCGCTGATGCGGCTGTATGCCAAGCGCGAGGGTGAACGCGCCGCGGTGGATTTCCTGACGAGGCAATTGCGGCAACGTCCATCGGTCCGCGGGCTGATGGCGCTGATCGACGCCACGCTGGACAAGACCGAAGGCGAGGCGCGCGAGAATTTCCTGATCCTGCGCGATCTCACCCGCAAGCTGCTGGAAGGGCAGGCGATGTATCGCTGCAGCCGCTGCGGTTTCGGCGCGAAGGCGCACCACTGGCAATGCCCGAGCTGCAAGAACTGGGGCACCGTGCGGCCGATCCACGGCGTGGTCAACGAATGAGCGCTGCGACGGCACTGATCGTCATCGCGCTCTGCGCATTTTGCGTTTCGGCGGTCGTGGTCTTGATGAGTCTCGCCTACGCGTATCGTCGCGGTCTGCTGGATCAACCCGGGCAGCGACGTTCGCATACGCGTCCCACGCCGCGCGGCGGCGGCATCGGCATCGTCGCCGCGGTGCTGCTGTGCGCGATGCCGGCACTGGCGTTGTTGCCGGGGTCGTGGGCGTTTTCTGCGGTGAGTGTGCTGGCGCTGGCGCTGCTGGCAGTGGCAGCGGTGGGATGGCGCGACGATCACGGTGACCTTCCTGCGTTGCCGCGCTTCGCCGTGCACTTGCTCGCATCCCTGGCGGTCGGGGCAATGTTGCTGTGGCCCGCGGCGCAGAACGATCCAGGATCGTGGGCGTGGTTGGCCCTGATCGCGCCGGTCCTCGCCGGCAGCATCAACGCGCACAACTTCATGGACGGAATCGACGCGATCCTCGCCCTGCAGGCGCTGTTCGTGTTGAGCGGCTACGCGCTGCTGGCGCACGGCATCGGCGCTAGTGCGCTGACCGCCGCGTGCATGGCATCCGCGGCCGCGTGCCTGGGATTCCTGTTGTTCAATCTGCCGCCCGCGCGCATCTTCATGGGCGACGTGGGCAGCGGCATGCTCGGACTGCTGATCGCCGCACTCGCTGGTTTGCTGGTGCAGCGCGCATTCGCGCTGCTGTGGCCGTGCGCCATCCTGGCTTCGGCCTTCCTCGTCGACGCCGCGTTGACGCTGGTCTCGCGCGTGCTGGCGCACAAGCGTTGGTACACTCCACATCGCGAGCATCTCTACCAGTGGATGACGCGCGCAGGAGGCAGCCATGCAAAGACGGACGGTGCGTACGTGCTCTGGAACCTGATCATCGTGGCGCCGGCCGCCTGGATTGCGGTGCATCGGCCGCAACAGGGGTTCGCCGTGTGCATCGTCGTGTATGTCCTCGGGGCGCTGGTATGGTGGTGCGGCAAACGCGTTTGCCTGCGCGCGATCCGGAGCAAACATCATGTCGTTGCGTAAGCTGATCAGCCGGGTACATCCGCGTGCTGCGGTGGTCGCACACGATCTGCTGATGACGGCGATAGCGTGGTCGGTGGCCGACACTTTGCGCTACGCACTGCTGCCCGAGCCGGTGGCGGTGGGCATTTTTACGCCGGAGCTGCTGATCGTGCTGGCGGTGCAGGGCGCGATCTTTTACTGGACCGGGCTCTACAAGGGTCTGTGGCGCTTCGCCAGCTTGCCGGACCTGTGGAACATCCTGCGCGCCAGCGTGATCGGTGCGCTTGCCATTGGATTGGCCCTCTTTCTGTATAGCCGTCTGAACGGGATTCCGCGCTCCGTACTGCTGATCTACCCGGTGCTGCTGTGCGTGCTGCTCGGGCTGCCCCGTCTTACCTATCGCTACTGGAAAGACAGTCGCGTCGATCTGTTCCACGCCAAACACAGCAGGCGAGTGCTGGTGATCGGCGCCGGCCGCGCCGGCGAGGCGCTGGTGCGAGACCTGCGCCGCGACGCTGGCTACCATGCCGCGGGGTTCATCGACGACAACCCCGAACTGCGCGGTGCCCGCGTGCATGGCATCCCGGTACTGGGTCGGCTGGATCGCCTGCCGGAACTTGCGCGCGAGGCAGGCGCGGAGATGCTGCTGATCGCGATGCCTTCGGCGGACAACGCACAGATGCGGCGCGTGGTCGAGGTGTGCGAGCAGACCGGACTGCCGTTCCGCACCGTGCCGCGGCTGGACGATGTGGTCGCCGGTCGCGCGCAATTCAACGAATTGAAGGAAGTCGCGATCGAGGACCTGCTCGGTCGCGCGCCGGTGAGGCTGGACTGGAGCGCCATCAGGCAGGGTCTCACCGGCAAACACGTGCTGGTGACCGGCGGCGGCGGCTCGATCGGTTCGGAACTGTGCCGGCAAATCGCGCGGCTGGGGGCTGCCTCGCTGACCGTGATCGAACTGTCCGAATACAACCTCTACCGCATCGAGCAGGAGCTGCGCGCCCAATATCCGGAACTGTTGTTCCGCGGCCTGATCGGCGATTGCGGCGATACGGCGACCTCCGCACACGCGTTCGCGTCGGCCCGACCCAACGTGGTTTTCCATGCGGCGGCCTACAAGCATGTGCCGCTGTTGCAGGAGCAGTTGCGCGAGGCATTCCGCAACAATGTGCTGGCGACCCGCACGGTCGCCATGGAGGCCGCGCAGCACGGCGTGGAAAGTTTCGTGCTGATTTCGAGCGACAAGGCCGTCAATCCGACAAGCGTCATGGGCGCCTGCAAGCGCATCGCCGAGATCGTCTGCCAGGCGGTGGCGGCCGGATCGAACACGCGTTTCATCACCGTGCGGTTCGGCAACGTGCTGGATTCGGCGGGCTCGGTGGTGCCGCTGTTCCGCGAACAGATCCGCAGTGGCGGGCCGGTAACGGTGACCCATCCGGAAATCTCGCGTTACTTCATGACGATTCCCGAAGCGTGCCAGTTGATCCTGCAGGCCACCGCGATGGGCGAGGGCGGTGAAACCTTCGCGCTGGACATGGGCGAGCCCGTGCGCATCCGTGATCTGGCGGAACAGATGATCCGGCTGGCCGGCAAGCAGCCGGGACGGGACATCACGATCGTCTACACCGGCTTGCGCCCGGGCGAAAAACTTTTCGAAGAGCTGTTCCATCCGCTGGAGAATTACGCCAGCACCACCCATCCCAAGATTTTCCGAGCGGCGCAGCGCGAATTTTCCGCGGCGATCACGCTCGCGCAGGTGGATCGCGGCGCACAGGCGAGTTCGGATTTCGACGAAGATGCGCTGCGCGTGTGCGTGGCTGCGCTGCTGCCCACTTATCGCTGGCAGACGGGCGATGCGGCGGAAAGTGCGACGGTATTGCCATTGAGGATCGACAAGGACACGGCATGAGCGAAGGAACGCGACGACTGCACAAGGTTGTGTTTCCGGTAGCCGGTCTGGGCACGCGTTTCCTGCCTGCGACCAAGGTCGTCGCCAAGGAAATGCTGCCGGTGCTGGATCGGCCGTTGATCCAGTACGCGGTCGACGAAGCGGTGGATGCCGGCGCGGACACGCTGGTATTCGTCACCAACCACTACAAACACGCGATCGCCGACTATTTCGATTCGGCCTACGAGCTGGAAGAAACGCTGGATCGCGCCGGCAAGCACGAGTTGCTGTCGCTGGTGCAGGGGCTGCTGCCGCCACACGTGCGCTGCGTGTACGTCACGCAGGAGCAGGCGCTCGGCTTGGGTCACGCAGTGTTGTGCGCCAAACCCGTGATCGGCGACGAGCCGTTCGGCGTGATCCTCCCCGATGACTTGATCGTGGGTGACGGCAAGAGCGCACTCGCGCAAATGGCGGAACTGGCCGCGCGCGAAGGGGCCGGCGTGCTCGCCGTGGAGGAAGTGCCGCACGAGGAGACACACAAGTACGGAATCGTCGATGTCGGCGGCAGCGGCGAGTCCGCGGCGCGCATCCGGCACGTGGTCGAAAAACCGAAACCGGAAAACGCGCCGTCCAATCTCGGTATCGTGGGCCGTTACGTGCTTCCGGCACGCATTTTCGAATTGCTCGAGGCCACGAAGCCGGGCGCAGGTGGAGAGATCCAGTTGACCGATGCCATAGCTGCGCTGTTGGCCGAATCAAGGGTGCTGGCTTGCCGGTTCCGGGGTACGCGCTACGACTGCGGCAGCAAGGCGGGACTGGTGCGCGCCACTCTGCATTTCGCCCTGCAGGATCCTGTGTTGGCCAAAGTGACGCGCGAGTTTCTCGCCTGAATGCGAATGGACATCGACTGGATCCTGACCCATCTCGGCGAGGACCGCGCGGAATACTTCAACGCGGTCGCGCCGCCGGTGATCCAGACGTCGATCTTCTGCTTCGACAGTGTCGCGCAGATGCGCGAGCGCGAGCGCGATGAATATGCGCAGCACTGCTACACGCGTGGCAACAACCCGACCGTCGAGATCCTCAGAAAGAAGGTTGCCGCGCTGGAGGGTGCGGAGGATTGCCTGGTGTTTTCCTCCGGCGCGGCGGCCATTTCCGCCGCGGTGGTCGCGGGCGTTTCCGCCGGCGATCATGTCGTCTGCGTGCACAAGCCGTACAGTTGG
>DASXWZ010000402.1:0-2935 GCA_036503375.1 Rhodanobacteraceae bacterium
GGCGATGATAACGGATCGTGCCGCCGCATCAGGATCGAGGTCTGTTGACGCCACGCCAAGTAGCCGCGCCGGCGGCCCTTTGCCCGCAGGGCAAGGAAAAGTGAGGAAGATGTATGTCGATACATAGACGAGCGATGACGCAGCCATGCGGGCAAAGCGTCACGGCCCTTCGGATTGCTCCGCAACGGCCGCCGTACTGCGTTGTGCGCCCTGACCATAAAGCAAGCTATGGCGCTGCGGCGCGCGCCTTGTCTGGCAGCCGCTGCGGAAGCAACGCGGTTCATTTGGGCTGATGCCAACAGACCCTATCGCGGGCAGTTATTACGACGGGCGCAGCAGCCGCGTGTACGCGGTGCGCGCGGAACGCGAAGGCGCGATGCTGAAAGTGCGCGGTATGGATTTCGAACGGCAGGACGCGTTGTCGGAAATCCGGCCCAGCGCGAAGCTCGCCGGCGTTTCATGGACGTTGCGCTACGCCGACGGTGCGTGGCTGCAATTGCCGCCGGAAGCACCGGTTGCGCAATGGTTTCCGCAGCAGCATCGGCTGGAGTCCTGGATCGACCGGCTGGAGCGGCGTACCGCCGTTGCGGTCGTTTCGGTGCTGGTCGTCGCGATGGCGCTGATCGGCTTGTTCGGCTGGGGCGTGCCCGCCGCGGCCGACTACGCGGGCCTCCACCTGCCGGCATCGGTCGACCGCGCGATCGGACGGCAATCGCTCGGAATATTGCAAACCCGGTGGCTGCTGCCGAGCACCTTGCCCGCCACAAGGCGCGCCGAACTGGAGAACCGTTTCCACCGATTCCTGGCGCGCATCGGCGAGCCGGATGACCTGCAACTGCGGTTCTACGATTCGCCCGCGATGGGCGCGAACGCCTTCGCGCTCGGCGGCGGCATCGTGGTGGTCACCGATGCGATGGTGAAGGCGTTGCCGGACGACGACGCATTTCTCGCCGTGGTCGCACACGAGATCGGTCACCAGCGTCGGCGCCACATGCTGCGCCTGGTGCTGCGCGGCTCGGGCTTGGCGGTCGTGGCCGCGGTGTTGATCGGCGATGTCAGCGGCGCATCGATCGCGGCGACGGTGCCGGCCTTCCTGCTCAACGCGCGCTACTCGCGCGAGTTCGAACAGGAGGCCGACGATTTCGCGCTGGCCTCGCTGGCCCGCGCGGACGTGTCACCGGCGGCCTTCGTGCGGGCGATGCAGGCGCTGGAAAAGGCGCATCCGGAAATGCGCGCGGACGCCGGCATCCGCTATGTGTCCTCGCACCCGGTCACGCAGGAACGCATCGAGCGGGCGAAAGCCGCGGCGCGAATGTTCGAGCACAGTCACACGGGAGTGCTGCACGCTGAGCGGCTCACTCGCCCGCAACTGTCATCCTGTCGACCAGGATCGAACCGGTGAGCACGGAGGAGCGGCGATCGACGTCGGTGCCGATGGCGCGGATGCCCGAGAATATTTCGCGCAGGTTGCCGGCGACGGTGATCTCGTGCACCGGATACGCGATCTCGCCGTTTTCGACCCAGAAACCGGCCGCGCCGCGCGAATAATCGCCGGTGACGATCGAAACACCGTGGCCGATCAGTTCGGTCACCAGCAGGCCGGTACCCATGCGCCTGAGCGACGCTTCGAAGTCAAGCGTATCGCCATCGACCGAACCCGCATCTACCCGCAGGTTGTGCACGCCGCCTGCGTTCGCAGTGGTCTGCAACCCGAGTTTGCGCGCGGAATAGCTGCCGAGCACATAGCGCTGCAACACGCCTCCATCGATCAATACCGACTCGCGCGTCGCCACGCCCTCGGCGTCGAACGATGTGGATGCATGGCCGCGCGGCAGCAGCGGCGTTTCGGTGATCCGGACGAAGTCCGGCAGGACCTGCCTGCCGGCATGATCGAGCAGGAAGCTCGCGCGCCGGTACAGCGAACCGCCGCTGACCGCCGACACCAGATGTCCGATCAAAGATCGCGCCATCTCGGGCGCGAAAAGCACCGGGCACTCGCGCGTGGACAACTTGCGCGCGCCCAGGCGCGAGCTCGCGCGTTGCGCCGCGGTTTCGCCGATGCTTTCGTATGTCTGGAAATCGGCAGCATCGCGCACGCTGTCGTACCAGTAGTCGCGCTGCATCGCGTCGTTCGAACCTGCGATCAGCGAGCACACGATCGAATGCGACGTGCCTCGCTCGCGGCCGGTGAAACCGTGCGAATTCGCGTACACGCCCAGGCTCGCGCCGCTCTGCACCGTTGCGCCTTCGGAATTGGTGATCGCCCCGTGCGCGCGGCCTGCGGCTTCCACGCACCGGCCGATCTCGATCGCCTGCGCGACGTCCAGCTCCCACGGATGCCACAGATCGAGATCAGGCAGTCGTCCGTTTGCCATCAAATCGGGATCGGCCAGGCCCGCGCAGGGATCTTCCTCGGTATAGCGCGCGATCGCGCAAGCCTGCGCGATCGTCGCCTCGATCGATTCGGGTTTCAGGTCCGCGGTGGATGCGCTGCCCTTGCGCTGGCCGAAATAGACCGTCAACCCGAAACCGCGATCGCGCGTACGCTCGACCGTTTCGACTTCGTCCATGCGCACGTTCACCGACAAACCGGTCTCGACACTGGCGGAAACTTCCGCCTGCGACGCGCCGGCCGCGCGCGCGCGGCGGATCACGTCTTCGCTGAGCGAGGCGAGACGGTCGAGCTCTTCAATGCTGGTGTCGGGGGCTGCGAGCTGCGTATTCAAGAATGTACCTCTATATGAGTCGGCTACTATAACGTCCGTGATGCACGATACCGATCAAACCTCCGAACCCAGCCGCAGCGCGCGCCGCCGCGAAGCGCTGGACGTGCTGGCGTTCGCGAAGCAACTGGTCGAATTGCCGCCCTCGCGCGTGGCGAAACTGGATCTGCCCGACGACGTAGCGGAAGAAATCGCCAACGTGCGTCGCATCA
>DASXWZ010000403.1:0-7100 GCA_036503375.1 Rhodanobacteraceae bacterium
GCAGCCCCGGAATGACGAAAGAGGGATTACGCTCTCCGAGTCCCGAGTCCCGAGTCCCGAGTCCCGAGTCCCGAGTCCCGAGTCCCGAGTCCCGAGTCCCGAGTCCCGAGTCCCGAATTCCGAATTCCGTTTCAATGCGAGCCGGTGCTGCCGCTCGCGCTGGAACCGATGTTCGCATCCAGAAACGCATCCACCCTCTGGAACAACTCCGCGATGTTGCCCTCATCGTAGAAGCCGTGCCATTCGTCGGCCTTGTAGAGCCACTCGTGCGGCACGCGGCGTTCGAGCAGCGCCATGTGCAGGTTCTTGCCCTGCGCTTCGGGCACGCGCGTGTCGCGGCCGCCGACGATCAGCATCACTCTTGCCTTCAAATTGTTCAATTGATGGATCGGTGAGTGCTGCGCAAGGGTGGTCTCGTCGGTGCCGAGCGTGCGCTTCAGGAATTCCCTGCCGTAGATGTTCCGGGTCGCGTCGCTGCCGCTGCCGTACATCAGATTCAAATCGTAGACGCCGACGTAGCCGATCGCGCATTTGTACAGGTCGGGTTCCTTGACTGCGCCTTCCAGCGCCGCGTAGCCGCCATAGCTGCCGCCGAAAATGCAGATGCGTTGCGGATCGGCGATGCCCTGCGCGATCGCCCAGCGCGTGGCATCCGTCACATCGTCCTGCATCTTGCCGCCCCATTCGCGATAGCCGGCTTTGACAAAGTCATAGCCATGACCACCGGAGCCGCGGAAGTTGACCTGCAACACCGCGTAGCCGCGCGTGGCCATCGCCTGCACGTAGGGATCGTAATCCCATCCGTCGTGCACGCCGAACGGGCCTCCGTGCACGAACACCACCATCGGCAGGTTTTTCGCGTTTTCCTTTCCGGGTGGATAACTGATGTAGCCGTCGAGTTTCAAACCGTCGCGCGCGGTCAAGGCCACCGGATCCTTGCGCGCCATTTGCGTCGGGTCGATCCAGGATGCGCGCTGCAGCAACGGCGAGAATTTTCCGCTCGCCTTGTCGTACAGGAAGAACGTGCCCGGATCGGCGTCGGCCTCCACCAGCGCGATCGCCTTGCTGCCATCGTCGGTACCGGAAACGAACTGCACGTCTTCGCCCGGGTATTGCTTCATCAGGTCCATCAGCGCTTTTGCATCCGGCGCACCGGAATCGAACACCGACAGTGCCGGACGACCATCCACGAAGCGCACCCCCATGACGGAATTCCGCGCCAGCCCCTGCGCCAGATCGTCCTCCTCGACATGCGCATTGCTCCAGACTTGCGTCATTTTTCGTGTGGAGGGATCGAATTGGCACACACCGAATCCGTCCGACGCGCCGCAGGTGAGCCAAGCGATCTTGTCATCGGCGCTGAAAGCAAGCGGCAAGTCGCGGCCCGCGCTGGCTTCGTCCAGCAATTGCCAATCGCCACCCTCCGCCGGCCGCAGGTAGATCTTGCGCTCGCCTTGCAGGTCGTCGCCGACCGCGAAGCGCACGTTGCCCGAGTGATCGGCCAGATAGTCGGCTTCGCGCATCGGCGCAGTGGCGACCTTGACCTTGCGGCCATCGCGCACGTCCATCTTGTAGACCGCGGTGAACGCGCCGCCCGAACCGGACGCTTCCCAATTCGTGATCTGCACCAACACATGTTGGGCATCGCCGTCGATGCGCGACAGGAAAGTGGCGCTGCCGTATTCGGCCGTCACCTTCGTAATGAGCGAGCCGGTCTGCATGCCCGACTTGCGATAACCGTAAAGCATCTCGGGATCGCCACCGTCGACATCGACGGCGTACAACTCGCCCGTGGGAATGGGTGCGTCCCAGCCGCCGTCGTGCTCGGCCTGGGTATAGAGCACGCGCTTGGGCGAGGCCCACCAGAAATCCAGCACGTCTTCGTCCTGGCGTGGACTGAGATTGACGGCCTTCTGGTTGGCGAGATCGATCAAGGACAGTACCGTCTGCCCATCCTTCAACACGGTCGTCGCGGCGATGTGCGTGCCGTCCGGCGAAATCTTCACCATCTCGAACTGCGAGTGCCGGGCGAGATCGGCGAACGGCACCGGATCGGCCAGCGAAGCGAAGGCGCAGCCGCACAGGGCCAGCGCCATAAGCGCACGCAAGAGTCTCATCGTCGTTCCCCACTGGTCGCGCCGCCCCACGGCGCTGCGTGATGCTAGAACCGCGTGCCGGTCGGAATCAACCGGCCAGGTCCTCGAACACTCCGTCCAGCCCGTCGCGCCAGTCGGGAAGCAGCACGCCGAAGGTTTCGCGCAGCAGCGTGGTGTCGAGCACCGAATAAGCGGGGCGCTGCGCGCGCGTGGGATATTCGCTGCTCTTGATTGCCTCGATCTGGGGGGCGCGGGCGAGCAGCCCGCCCTGCCGGGCGCGCGCGAAAATCGCACGCGCGAATTCGCACCAGTTCGTTTCGCCGGCGCTGGCCAAGTGATAGACACCGTCCAGCGAACGGCCGGTCATGTCGCCCTCGTCGACGTTGAACCAGCGCGGCAGGATTGTCGCGGTGATACGCGCGATCACTTCGGCCGGCGTCGGCGCACCGATCTGGTCGTCGACCACGCGCAAGGTGTCGCGCTCGCCGGCGAGGCGCAACATCGTGCGCATGAAATTGTTTCCGCGCGGCGCGTACACCCAGGCCGTTCGCAGGATCAGGAACGACGCGCCGCTGGCGCGCAGCGCGAATTCGCCGGCGAGTTTCGAGCGGCCGTATTCGCCGAGCGGATGCGGGGGATCGTTTTCGCGATAGGGATTTTTCGCGCGGCCGTCGAAAACATAATCGGTCGAGTAGTGCACCACGCGCGTGTCGTGCCGCGCGGCCCATTCGCCCAGCACGCCGACCGCGTCACCATTGATGCGCATCGCCAGTTCCGGCTGGTCCTCGGCGCGATCGACCGCGGTGTACGCGGCCGCGTTGACGATCAGATCGGGATCGATGCGATCGAGTTTCGTTCGCAGGTCGTCGAGATCGGAAAGGTCGATGCACTGGCAATCCGTGCCATCGAGTTCGCCGTCGCGGGTGGCGGGGATAATCCCTCCCTCGCTCCGCGGAAATTGCAGCTTCAATTCGCGCGCCGTGTCGCGCAACGCGAAGCGCAGCGCGTGGCCAACCTGCCCGTTAGCGCCCAGCAGCAGGATCCGCGCCGATCCGCTCATGGCGAATACAGCGGCAGTCTGCCTTCGGCGACTTCGGAAAGGAACGGCGCGATCTTGTCTTTCTCGGAAAGCAGCGGCTCGGCCACCGGCCAGTCGATCGACAGCCGCGCGTCGTTCCAGCGTACGCCCGCGTCCGCCGCGCGGTCGTACACCGCCGTGCACTGGTAGACGAAGGTCGCGTAGTCGCTGACCACGCAGAAGCCGTGCGCGAAACCTTCCGGTATCCAGAACTGGCGCTTGTTGTCGGCGGTGAGCATGGCCGCCATCCAGCGGCCGAAGGTCGGCGAACCGCGGCGGATGTCCACCGCGACGTCGTAGACCTCGCCTTCCAGCACGCCGACCAGCTTGCCTTGCGGGTTCGGCCACTGATAGTGCAATCCGCGCAGCACGCCCTTCATCGAACGCGAAACGTTCGACTGCACGAAACGTGCTTCAATGCCGATGGCCGCGAATTTCTCCGCGTTGAAACTCTCGTAGAAGAATCCGCGCGCGTCGCCGAACACCGCGGGCTCGACGATGCAGCACCCGGGCAGGTCGGTGTCGATGCGCTTCACCTGGGGAGCACTCACCTGGCAATCCCCTGCTCGATCAGTTGCAGCAGGTATTGGCCGTAACCGCTTTTCACCAGCGGCCTGGCCAGTTCGCGAAGCTGATCCGCATCGATCCAGCCGTTCTGGAAGGCGATTTCTTCCGGGCAGCACACCTTCAGGCCCTGCCGGTTTTCGACCGTGGCGATGTAGTTGCCCGCGTCCATCATCGATTCGTGGGTGCCTGTGTCCAGCCAGGCGTAGCCGCGGCCGAGTTGTTCCAGCATCAGCGAGCCGTCTTCAAGGTAACAGCGGTTGAGATCCGTGATCTCCAGCTCGCCGCGCCTCGAGGGCTTCAGTCGCGCGGCGAAATCGCAGACGCGCTCGTCATAGAAATACAAACCGGTGACGGCGTAATTCGATTTCGGCTTGGCCGGCTTTTCCTCCAGCCCGACCACGCGGCCGGTACGATCGAACTCCGCCACGCCGTAGCGTTCCGGATCGCGCACCCAGTAACCGAACACCGTGGCGCCGCGCTCGCGCGAAGTCGCGCGTTGCAGCAGCTCGGTCAGGCCATGGCCATAGAAAATGTTGTCGCCCAGGATCAGGCAACTCGGTTGCCCGGCAATGAAATCGCGGCCGATCAGGAAGGCCTGCGCCAGCCCTTCCGGCGCGGGCTGCACCGCGTAATCGATCCGGATGCCCCAGCGCGAACCGTCGCCCAGCAGGTTCTTGAACAACGCCTGCTCGTGCGGCGTGTTGATCACCAGCACTTCGCGGATTCCCGCCAGCATCAGCACCGACAGCGGATAGAAGATCATCGGCTTGTCGTATACCGGCAGCAATTGCTTGCTGATCGCCTGCGTCACCGGATACAGGCGCGTGCCGGAACCGCCGGCGAGGATGATGCCTTTCTGCGTGGTCACGCTGTCACCCCGATGCGCTCCAACCGGTAGCTCCCATCCAGCACGCGTTTCACCCACTGCTGGTTGGCGAGATACCAGTCCACCGTGCGTGCGATGCCGGTTTCGAAACTCTCGGCCGGTTGCCAGCCCAGTTCGCGCTGCAGTTTGGAGGAATCGATCGCGTAGCGGCGGTCGTGGCCGGGACGATCCTTGACGAACTCGATCAGGCTTTCATGCGCGCTTCCGTCCGGCAGCGGTTTGCGTTCGTCCAGCAACCGACAGATCGTGCGCACCACGTGGATGTTCTCGCGCTCGGCGTTGCCGCCGACGTTGTAGGTTTCGCCCACGCGCCCGGCGTCCAGCACACGGCCGATCGCGGTGCAGTGATCCAGCACGTACAGCCAGTCGCGCACGTTTTTGCCGTCGCCGTAGACGGGAAGTTTTTCGCCGGCAAGCGCGCGCGCGATGATCAGCGGGATCAACTTCTCCGGAAACTGGTACGGCCCGTAGTTGTTCGAGCAATTGGTCGTCACCACCGGCAAGCCCCAGGTGTGATGGAACGCGCGCACCAGGTGATCGCTCGCCGCCTTCGATGCGGAATAAGGCGAGTTGGGTGCGTACGGCGTCTCCTCGGTGAACTTGCCGGTGGCGCCGAGCGATCCGTACACCTCGTCGGTGGAAACGTGCAGGAAACGGAAGCTCGAGCGCGCCTCGCCCTCCAGCGACTTCCAGTAGTCGCGCGTGCATTCCAACAGGCTCAACGTGCCGACGACGTTCGTCTCGATGAAAGCGGCCGGGCCATCGATCGAACGGTCGACGTGCGACTCGGCGGCGAAGTTGATGATCGCATCGGGTTTGTGTTCGCCGAGCACTTGCGTCACCAGCGCGCGATCGCCGATGTCGCCGTGCACGAACGTATGGCGCGGATCGCCTTGCAGCGGTTTCAGCGTGTCGAGATTGCCCGCATAGGTGAGCTTGTCCAGATTGATGACGCGTGCGCCATCCGCAACCGTCTGCAAAACGAAATTGCCGCCGATGAAACCGGCGCCGCCGGTCACCAGCAACGTCTTGCGATTGTCGCCTGCAGGCATTTATGTGATCCGCTTCAAAGGCGCGCATTTTGCCACACGCGCGCGGTCTCCACCGACATGGTTTGGCACAGTCCCTGCTGCTTCCTGATCAGCAAAGAACGCGCGTCAGGGACAGGGGTTTCCAATGCGCAACATCCAGCGTGGCTTTACGCTGATCGAACTGATGATCGTGATCGCGATCATCGCGATCCTGGCGGCGATCGCCATTCCCGCCTACCAGGATTACGTGATCCGCTCGCAGGTGTCTGAAGGCCTGACCTTGTCCGAAGGCGCCAAGGTGGCGGTGTGGGATTTCGTCAGCAATCACGGCACGCTGCCTTCCAACAACGAGTCGGCCGGCCTGCCCGCCACGCCCGAATCGATCGCCGGCAAGTACGTCTCCTCGGTCACCATCACTGGCGGCCTGATCACCGTCGCCTACAACACCCCGAGGACCAACACCAAGCTGCAGATGGCAACCGTGCTGCTCTCGCCGATCACGCACGCCGGCAGCATCGAATGGAAGTGCAGCGCTACTGCCAGCCCGCAATACCTGCCGTCTTCCTGCCGTTCTTGATCTCTCTGTGCCGCACTGACGCGCCGCGTCACCTGCCCCGCCACGTCCACTTCCATACGGTATGGAAGCCTGTAGTTTCCATGCTTTGCGCGCCTTTTCACGGCCGCAGCATGAGCCCGATCACGCTATCACTGGCACGGAGCCTGCATCGAAGCCCCCGAGCTTCCGCTCGTCTGGCCGGCTGGCCAGGGAGGCGGGTCTGCAAAGGCCCGGTCAGGAGCTTCAAAGCTTCAGGGGTTTCCCACGGTTAGCTAGCCAACCAGAGCAAACGAGGTATCTCAAATGAAAACGTTCCAGAAAGGCTTCACCCTCATCGAACTGATGATCGTGGTCGCCATCATCGCCATCCTGGCCGCCATCGCCATCCCGGCCTACCAGGATTACGTGATCCGTTCGCAGGTGTCGGAAGGCATGACGCTCGCCGACGGTGCCAAGACCGCGGTTGCCGAGTTCTACAGCAACTATGGTCGTTTCCCACCGTCCAACGTATCCGCTGGCTTGGCCCAGCCGGCCAGCATCGTCGGCAAATACACCACGGGGCTCGGTACCGGCAGTGACGGCGACGGAACTGTTGGCAAGATTCAAGTCACCTTCGGCGGCAGCAAGGTCAACAGCAAGATCAGCGGCGACGTCATCATACTTTCCGCCATTTCCCATGTGGGCAGCACCGAATGGCATTGCGGCAGCGGTGGCGGCACCACCGTTCCGGACAAGTACCTGCCGTCGTCCTGCCGCGGCACGGGCCAGTAATAAACACGCTGCACGTTTCGCTTCGAGGGCCGCCCAGTGCGGCCCTTCTTTTTTTCGCGATGCGCCAATGCCGTAAGCTTGCCGCGCCATGGATCCAGCGAGCCAACCCGAAGCG
>DASXWZ010000404.1:0-3147 GCA_036503375.1 Rhodanobacteraceae bacterium
TCCTCATGCGAATGCCAATGACGCTGGCTCGACCAGTTTCCCGGCGGCAGATGCATCAGATTGACGCCGAAGTCCGCCAAGCCGCCGGCATTGCCCAGCCGCCGCCGCACGCGTTCGGCGCACGGCGCGTCGAATTGCGGCGGGTAGCTCGTGCCTCTGCATTCCGGCACCGAAGCGAGGTCGATCTTGGGCATGCCGTTCTTCGAGCCTGTGTGCCGAGGTCACGCCAGCAGATCGCCGTACTCGCGATGCCTGCGTATGAAGGCCTCGGCGTATTCGCAGGCCGGCACCACCTTCCAGCCGTTGGCGCGCACGGTTTCCAGCGCCACGCGCGTCAGTTCCGCCGCCACGCCACGTCCGCCGATTTCTTCCGGCACGCCGGTGTGGACGATGGTCATCACGCCGTCGCTCAGGCGGTATTGCAATTCCCCGCGGTGGCCTTCGATTTGGGTGGTGAATTCCTGCGCTCGCGTATCGTGGTGAACGTCCATGTCTTCACTCGCACTCAGACTATCGGAATCTTTCTGATGTTCGTCGCCGGATCGAGCCAGAACGAATCCTTGACGAAGCGGTTGAACAGGTCCGGCGGCAATACGCTTTCGCGCTTGGTCACCGTCACCTTGGGTTGCACCTTGTGCAGGCCCGGCAATCCCAGGCGCGCGTCGAATTCCGGCTCGTCGTACTGGATGTTGTCGAAGTCGTGCTTGAACATCGGCTCGCCGATGAATTTGTACACCGCCTCGATCGCGCGCTGCGGATTGCTGGTGAGCGTTTCGTAGGTCATCAACAGCAGCCGGCCCGGCGCGTATTCGCCGTAATAGGCGTCCTTGGTGGCCTGATACGAGAAGCCCACCATGCCGGCCACATCGATCAGGCTCTCGGTACGCGAATACACCGTGCCGTTGGGATTGAAATGGAAAATCTTGCTGGCGCTGAGCGGATGCTTGCGCACCATGCGTTCAACGCTGTCCAGCACCCACGGCATCTCGCGCACGCAGGCGATCACCTTGGCGTTGGGAAAGAGGCTCGCGAGCATTGGCATCTTGCTGCACCAGATGCGGCCGGTATCGATCGCCACTTCCAGGTTGGGATAGACGCTGTAGTAATTCCAGAACAGGCCGCGGAGCACAGCCAGCCGCTGCGGCTCCTCGATAAACACGGAAAAGTCGTTCTTGCCACTCATTTCCGCGACCAGCGAGCTGACCATGTCGCCCAGCGGCGAGGTCATGCCCGCATGGAAGCGCGGATTCTGCTTCAGGATCGCGCCCAGCAGCGTGGTGCCGGCGCGCGGGAAGCCCGATATGAAATGGATGCGCGGCGCCTTGCGCGTTGCGGCCGCCGGCCGGCTCGCCGCCGGCGCTGTGGGTTGCTGTGCCATGCACGTCCCCGGATGACTGGAGCGGCGAGTGTAAATCAAGCCGGCGCCGGGTGCGCCATCGGTCGGCCGGACCGCGTCGACCATTCTGGGGCCGGACCGCGTTGACCGAGCCGGGGAACGGCGCTACCGTCGTCGTTCTCGATTTGCCAGTTGTTTCCACGAAAGGAGGAAGCATCATGCGATCGGGTCCCCGTTTCATCCTTGCATCATTGCCGTTCGCGGCGCTCCTGTTGATCCCACGTGCATCGGCCGCGGGCGAAGGCGCGTACAACCCCCAACTCGCGAAATGCGCAGTTCTCCAGACTGCTGCTGCGGCACGGGCATGTGCTAAGGCCGCCGCACCCCACCCCGCGCAGGACTTCTCCTATTTCTGCCATGCCGGCAACAAGGGGCCCTCCCATACGCTCTACATCACGTCCGTCCATCATCTGGGTCAGATGGCCAATCCTTCGATGACCCAGCGGTCAATGGATGTAGCGTGGACGCAGGCGATCCACGGCCAGCGCGACGCGTACCTCCCGGAGTGCCAAATCGCGCTGACATCGGACGTGCAGCGGCAACAGCACGATGTGCTCGCGCAACCGAGCGAACGCATCGTCAACGTCGAGTGGCAATACGGACAGAGCGGACCGGCCGTCGCGACCAACTAGACATCCATATTGCGCCACGGAAAGAAAACATCCTCCCCGGCCACGGATCGGCCGGGATCCAGAACCGGGGATGGCAATGGCGGTCCTGCGGCGAATGACGACGCCGATCAGCATTCGGTGCCACCGAAGCTTTTCGCACGCCCGGAATGGCCCGTGGAAGCGCCCGCGCCGCCCGCAACCTTCCTCCATCTCCCCTTCACAAACGAGGTGGTTCGCTGATCCGGCAAGGAGGCACGATCATGAATCCGCAAACGATGCTGTTGACCAGCTTCATCCTGTTCGCGATCACCGCCGTACTCGGCCTGAGCATGGTCGCGATCCGCGAAACCGGGAAACGCAATCCGCCCGCGTGGCTCACGATGTTCCATGGCTTGCCCGCGGCGGCCGGCCTGACGCTGCTGCTTTATGTCACCTTCGCCTTCGGCGTGCCGACCCTCGCGGCCGTCGCACTGATCCTGTTCCTGGTCGCGGCAGGTGGTGGTGCCGCGCTGAATCTCGTCTACCAGCAGCGCGGACAACTGTTGCCGCGCTGGCTGATGTACCTGCACCTGCTGCTCGCCGTTTCGGGCTTTGTCCTGCTCGGTATCACCGCGTTCGCTCCAGCCACGTTGCCCGGCTGATCGGGCATGAAACGAGACGTCGGCGCGACGCCAGCCGTGATCAGTGCGATGCGTCGAAAGCCACGCTCAGCATGCCGATGCTGGCGTGCTCGATGCCGTCGATCAGGATTTTCGCCGGCTCGTCCTGCCCCTGTTGCGCCAGCGCGTACAACAACGGCCAGTAATGCTCCGGCGTGGGCACGGAGAGCTGCGTGGCCTCGTCATCGGCGAGATCGATCAGCGCGGCGTGGTCGCGCGCGCGCAGCGCATCGTCCACGTGGCGATTGAAATGTTCGGCCCACGGTGCGGGGGCCGCGTTCTCGTTCCAGTCCAGCCGCCGCAGGTTGTGCACCACGTTGCCGAAGCCCGCGATCAACACATTCTCGTTGCGCAACGGACTTAACCGTTGCGCGAGTTCGTAATGCTCGCGCGAAGTCGATGCCGCATCGAGGCTCAACTGCACCACCGGCACGTCTGCGTTCGGATAGACGTGCCGCAGCACCGACCAGGTGCCGTGATC
>DASXWZ010000405.1:0-6706 GCA_036503375.1 Rhodanobacteraceae bacterium
CGGGCGGCGCGATGTAACGCGGCCGCATCTCCAGCCGCACCAGCACGAACAGCACGATGTGAAAGACGATCGTGAGGAACAACGCCAGCCCCCAACGCCAGCGTTCGGAGGGCGGTTCGCGGTCGCGGATCTCGCGCAGCAACGCGTGCCCGTAACGGTCGAACGGCTGTTCGCTCGTGCTTTGCGGCTCGGGCTCCCAGACGTGGTGCTCCGGGATTTCGCGTTCGGGCTGTGCGGGCATCGGTCCTTCACGGCGCGCCGAGGTGCGCCCGCAGTTTAGGCGGGTGGCGTTAAGACCGCATTGACCGAGGCGAGTTCACCGCGGCCACCCTTGACCGCAACGCCTTGCAGGCGCAAGGTCGCGGTTTTATGGCTCACGCGGAGGCGGGCTATGGCCTACACCACGGAAAACATCCGCAACGTGGCCTTGGCGGGCCACGCAGGCGCCGGCAAAACCACACTGTTCGAAGCCCTGCTGCATGCCGGCGGCGCGATCCAGACGGCAGGCACGGTCGAGCGCGGCGGCACGGTTTCCGATTTCGATCCGCAGGAGAAGGAACGCAAGCACTCGATCCACAGTGCGATCGCCTCGGTCGATTTCGGCGACTGCCACATCAACTTGATCGACACCGCGGGCTACGCCGATTTCCGTGGCCAGACGTTGTCGGCCCTGGGCGCCGTGGAAACCGTGGCGGTGGTGGTGAACGCCGCGTCCGGCATCGAGCACGGCACGCGCCGGCTGATGCACTACGCGAAAGAACGCAAGCTCGCGCGCGTGCTGCTGGTCAACCGCATCGATGCCGAAGGCGTGAACCTGCCTGCCCTGGTCGACGAGCTGCGGAGCGAATTCGGCAACGAATGCCTGCCCGTCAATCTGCCGGCCGACGACGGCGCCAAGATCGTCGATTGCTTTTTCGCGCCGAAAGGAACCAGCGACCTCGGCGACGTCGCCGACGCGCACCAGCGCATCATCGACCAGGTCGTCGAGATCAACGAGCGCGTGATGGACCGTTTCCTGGAAGACGGCGAAGGCGCGCTGTCGAAAGAGGAGTTGCACGACGCCTTCGAGCAGTGCCTGCGCGAAGGCCATCTGGTGCCGATCTGTTTCGTTTCCGCACGCAACAATGTCGGGGTGAAGGAGTTCCTGCAGATTGCGGAAAAATTGCTGCCCAATCCGGGCGAAGGCAATCCGCCGCCGTTCGTCAAAGGCACCGGCGAAAACGCGCAACCGATCGAAGCCAGGCCCGACCCGAATGCGCACGTGATCGCCGACGTGTTCAAGATCATCAACGATCCCTTCGTCGGCAAGCTCAGCGTTTTCCGCGTCTGGCAGGGCACCGTCAAACGCGACACGCAGTTGTTCATCGACGATGGCAAGAAGCCGTTCAAGGTCGGGCATTTGTTCAAGCTGCACGGCAAGGACCACGTCGAGATCGACCATGCGGTGCCGGGCGACATCGCGGGCGTCGCCAAGGTCGAGGAAATCCATTTCGATGCCGTGCTGCACGATTCACACGACGAGGATCAGATCCCTTTGAAGCCGCTGGATTTCCCGCAGCCGATGTTCGGCCTCGCGGTGGAACCGGCGCACAAGGGCCAGGAGCAGAAACTCGCGACCGCCTTGCACAAGTTGAGCGAAGAAGATCCCTGTCTGCGTATCGAACACAACAAGGAATTGAACGAGAGCGTGGTGCGCGGCCTGTCGGACCTGCACCTGAAACTCACGCTCGAACGCATGAAGGAGCGCTACGGCGTGGAAGTGACCACGCGTCCGCCGCGGATCGCCTATCGCGAAACCATCGGCGGCAAGGCCGAAGGACATCATCGCCACAAGAAGCAGACCGGCGGCGCGGGCCAGTTCGGCGAGGTGTTCCTGCGCGTTGAACCGCTGCCGCGCGGCGGCGGTTTCGAATTCCGCGACGACAGCAAGGGCGGCGTGATCCCCAACCAGTACATTCCCGCGATCGAGAAAGGCGTGCGGCAGGTGCTGGAGCATGGCGCGATTGCGGGCTACCCGATGCAGGACGTGCGCGTGATCGTGTTCGACGGCAAATACCATCCCGTCGATTCCAAGGAAGTCGCCTTCGTCTCCGCCGGCAAGAAGGCTTTCCTGGACGCGGTGTCGAAAGCCAAGCCGATCGTGCTGGAGCCGATCGTCAACCTCGACGTCAACGTGCCCGACCAGTACATGGGCGACGTCACCGGCGGACTCGCCAGCAAACGCGCGCGCATCAACGGCACCGATTCGTTGCGCGGCGGCGAACTGGTGATCAAGGCGCAGGTGCCGCTGGCCGAAGTGGTCGATTACCAGACCGAACTGCGCGCGATCACCGGCGGCCGCGGCCGCTACGCAATCGAACTGTCGCACTATGATCCCGTACCCGCGCAGGTGCAGAAACAATTGAGCGAGGCGTACAAACCGAAGGTGGAAGAAGATTAGGCATCGTCGTTGCACTCACCACGAGGGAGGAATCGTCATGCTGGCCGCGTTGTGGTTGCCGATCGTGTTGTCCGCGGTATTCGTGTTCATCGCCAGTGCGCTGATCAACATGTTGCTGAAGTTCTGGCACGCACCGGACTACCGCAGGTTCTCGAACGAAGACGAAGTCCGCGCGGCGATCCGCAAGGGCAATCCACAGTCGCCGGCCCAGTACGCGCTGCCGTACTGCTCGCCGGAAACGATGAAAAATCCGGCGATGCAGGAGATGCTCAAGGAAGGGCCCGTCGGCATGGTGTACCTGCGCCGCCCGGGATCGATGAACATGGGTGCGTCACTGTTCCAGTGGTTCCTGTTCTGCGGTCTGGTCTCGCTGTTCTGCGCGATGATCGCCATCGTGTTGCCACCCGGCGCGGATCGCCACCTGGTATTCCACACCGTCGCGCTGTCCGCCGTGATGGGTCATGCATTCGGTTGCTTCACGGACGGGATCTGGCGGGTGTTTCCGTGGAAGGCCGCATTCAAGTACATCGTGGACGGAATCATCTACGCAATCATCACCGGCTGCACCTTTGCCTGGCTGTGGCCCGTGGCATAACGGCGAAGTCGCAAGTTCGGGCGTGACTTCCGGCATTCGAGCGGGCGTTTGGCCGGGATTAGCTTTGCGGACGCGCAGATCGCGCGTCCGCGGAGCATCTGTCATGTCCTCTCGCGTTTTGTGGTGCGGCCTCCTTCTTTCTTCCTTGCTGAGCATCGTCTTCGCGGCGCCTGCACGCGCGGCGGATATCTACGACGCCGCGGTTGCGCACGCGGGACGGGCCGCGGGCGATGCGAAGCGCGACGTCAGCGACAAGCCCGCCGACGTGCTGCGTTTCGCCGGCATCAAGCCGGGCATGCACGTGCTGGATTTCCTCGGCTACGAGGGTTACTACAGCGAGCTGCTGAGTTACATCGTCGGCTCGAGCGGTCACGTGCTGCTGCTGAACAATGCGGCTTACGACAATTATTCCAACGGCAAGTGGAAAGCGCGCCTTGCGCACCTGCCCAACGTCGAGCACCGCACCGCCGATCCGGCGCACATGGATCTGGCGCCGAATTCGCTCGACGCGATCGTGATGGTCAAGGTGTACCACGATCTCTACTGGGTTTCGCCGCAGGACGGCTGGCCCAAGGTCGACGTGCCCGCGGTGCTCGACCAGTTGCAGCGCGCGCTGAAACCCGGCGGCGTGCTGCTGGTGGTGGATCATTCGGCCAAGCCCGGCACCGGCAACAGCGACGCCGGCACGCTGCACCGCATCGACGAGCAGTACGCGCGCAAGGATTTCGAAGCGCACGGCTTCGAGTTCGTGCGTGCCAGCGATGCTTTGCGCGATCCTTCCGACAAGCGCGACAAGATCTCCTACAAGCCGCCCGCGCTCGGCCACACCGACCGCTTCATGCTGCTGTTCCGCAAACCGGCGTCCTGAGTGACATGCAAATTCCGCTGAAGAAGACCGCCGCCCTGCTGGCCGGCTGCGCGCTCTTTCTCGCATCCGGTTGCGGGGCTGCGGAATTCCGCCAGAGCTTCGTCACCGTCGCCGACGGCGTGCGCATCCATTACGTCGATGGCGGCGTGCGCGACGGCGCGGCGCTGCTGTTCGTTCCCGGCTGGACGATGGACGCCTCGGTCTGGCGGGATCAGATGCAGCGCTTGGCCCCGACTTACCGCGTGATCGCGATCGATCCGCGTTCGCAGGGCGAGTCCTCCAAGACTCCGGACGGTAACACGCCCGAGCAGCGTGCACGCGACCTTGCTGCGCTGATGGGGCAACTGAAGCTCGGTCACGTGGTTCTGGTGGGCTGGTCGCAGGGCGTGCAGGACGTGGCGGCCTACGTCGCGCAATCCGGAACCGCGAAGCTCGATGGCGTCGTGCTGGTGGATGCCGCGGTTTCGTCAGGACCGGAGATCGCGCAACTGCATCCGCAGTTCGCGAAAACCGTGCTGGGCAACATGGCGATCTACGCCGCGCATCCGCGCGATTATCTTCAAGGCATGATGCAGGCCATTTTCCGCAAACCGCTGGGCGCGGACGAAATGAAGCAGATGGTGGACGGCTCGCTGCGCACGCCGACCAGCACCGGCATCGCGATGCTGACGATGGACATGTTCGCGGTGGACCGCAGGCCGGCGCTTGCGAAGTTCGACAAGCCGACCCTGATCATCGCCGCAGGCAACTCCTTCGAATTGGCGGACCAGCAGGCCGAAGCGGGGCGCATGCCCCACGCGCAAGCGGTGGTGGTGCGCGACGCTGGACACGCCGTGTTCCATGACCAGCCCCGGGCGTTCGCCGACGCACTGAGGAAATTTCTGGCCGGGCTGCCGCGGCGCTGATGCGCGTCACAACCGGAACTACGCCGCCTCGGCGGTCCTGGTCGGGCGCTCCTGCAGTGCATGGATCAGGGCGTTGGCGAACACCGGAATGTCGTCCGGCTTGCGGCTGGTGATCAGGTTGCCGTCCTCGACGACTTCCGAGTCTTCCCACTGCGCACCGGCGTTTTCCAGGTCAGTGCGCAATGAAGGCCATGAGGTGACCTGCTTGCCCTGCACCAGGCCCGCATCGATCAACGTCCAGGGTCCGTGGCAGATCGCCGCCAGCGGCCGACCGGTTTTGCCGAAGTCGCGGATGAAGTCGATCGCTTCCTCGTGGAGCCGAAGCTTGTCCGGATTGATCACGCCGCCTGGCAATACCAGCGCGTCGTAATCGCCCGCGCTCGCCTTGCCGAGCGGCAGATCTACCTGCACACGTTCGCCCCACTCGCCGTGGTTCCAGCCCTTGATCTCATCCTCGTCGCCGGGCGCGATCACCACCGTCTCGGCGCCCGCGTCTTCGAGCAGTTGTTTCGGCTTGATCAATTCCGATTGCTCGAAGCCGTCGGTGGCGAGTATGGCGATCCTGCGGCCTTTCAGCGTGTCCTTGCCCATGGCGTGCTCCCGTCCGAATCCGAACGCGGAGCATGCAAGGCCCGGTGTTAGCGCGACGTGTGCGCAGCGTCAGCATCACGCCGCGCGTTTGCGCTTCGGCTTCAGCATCGTGCCGATGCAATTCTTCGCGCCGCAACGGCAGGCCCACACCTCTTTCATCTTCGCGTCGTGGCGCACGTCCAGCGTGATGCCGTAGTCGTAGGTGAGTTCCTCGCCCGCACGGATCCTGCGCAGGGTTTCGATCATCACCCGGTCCTTCTTCCCGCCGCCGTTGTCCTCGATGTACGCGCGACAGTTGGGTTTGCAGGAGTGGTTGATCCAGCGCGCGTCGTTGCCGTCGACGTTCGCGTCGACGATGTACTTGTCGTTGAGCGTGAACAGGAAGGTGTGCCCGGTGTCCGCGCCGTCGCCGTAGTCGCGATCGGCCTGCGCGTGGGTGATCAGGCGGCCCTTGTACTGGATCAAATCGATGTCGGCGGGCAGATCAGTGGCGGCATAGACGCCCTTGCCGTGGATCGGCGAGCGGCGGACGGTCAGTCGTTTCATGTGCGTCCCGTGATGCGCGTCCCTGCGTGTGAAAGCGGCCATCCCTGGCCGCACTTTTCGAAAGGAAAGGCACATAATGCCCGTTGCAGATCGCGTTGCATAGCTGTCGAAGGACATCGATGTGGAACTGAAACTCAAGCGTGCGACCGAACCGCCCGCGAAGTCCGACGGCACGCGTGTGCTGGTAGATCGCCTGTGGCCGCGCGGCATTTCGAAGGAGGAGCTGAAACCCGATGCGTGGCTGAAGGAGATCGCGCCATCGGATGCGCTGCGCAAATGGTTCGGCCACGAGCCCGCGAAATGGGACGGTTTCCGTGAGCGTTACGCGAAGGAACTGGATGCCAACCCGGAGGCGGTGAAGGCATTGCAGGATGTACTGCGCGAGCACGACATCGTCACGCTGGTCTTCGACGCGCGAGATGTCGAGCACAACAACGCGGTGGCGCTGCAGCAATACATGCGTCGCCGCATGCCGCGGAAGAGGAGAGCACGACCATGAACGAAAGCACGATCAGGACGGCGTTTTTTGTTGTATTCGCCGCTGCGGCCGGCGCGGCACAGGCCTTCACACTGGACAGCCCGGTCATCCACGAAGGCGGCAAGATACCGGCGCAACAGGTGTATGCCCGCTGCGGCGGCGGCAACGTCTCGCCGCAACTGGAATGGCGCGATCCTCCGAATGGCGCCAGGAGCTACGCGGTGACCGTGTTCGATCCGGATGCGGGCGGCGGGGGTTTCTGGCACTGGATCGCGTTCAACAT
>DASXWZ010000406.1:0-6528 GCA_036503375.1 Rhodanobacteraceae bacterium
TTCGGCTTGGGTGCGTTGTTGCGTTTGCCGCGCCTGGTTCGCTTGCTGCTGCGCCTGTTGGCGCGCCGTGCGCTCTTGCGCCTGCTGGCCGGGGTTGCGCTCCGTGGCGGAGGGTGCGCTGCGTTCCGGATGCGCAAAGCGCGCCGATGGCAGCTCGCCCGGTCGCAACGGCGATGCGCGCGGAGTCGGCGCCGCACCGTTGGCCTGCGGCTGCGAACGGGCCGGAGCGATGCGCGGTTGCTCCGCCTGGTTTCTGCCCGCGTTGCGCTCCGGCGCCCCTATGGGCGTACGACCCGGAGTTTGCGCAACCGGCGCATTGCCGGGACGTGGCGAGAAGTTCTGCACGCGCTTCATCGGTGGCAGCGGCTTGGAGACCTTCGGTTGCGCGGCCACGACTTGCACGCGTTGCGGCGACTGCTTCACCTGTGCGTGCTGTTGCCGCATCTGTTGCAACTGCGTGACCGGGATCGGTGCGCCGCCCTGCTTGGCGATCACGCGTTCGCGCGCGGCGAACGGCACCGGGCGTGGAGGCGGCGCGTGTTTCGCGATGACCTTGCGATCGAATGCGCGCGCAGGGGTGGCGATCGGACGTTTCGGCTGCCGGACCGCGAGGCTGGCCTGGGTTGGAGAGATGTGCGGCCGCGGCATCACCTGCGCCTGAGCGAGCGCGCGCGGCGGCACGTGCAGCACCGCGTTGCGCACCGGCTTGGCGCCGGTGAACACGTTGCGCGGTACCGCGGTAAGCGCGCGCGGATCGTTGCGGTACGCATAGCGCGCCTCATTCATCGGGCGCTGCGCCGCGTAACTGCCGTAGTAATTGTTGATCACCGTCTTGTTGACGTAGACGTTGCGGATGTTGGTTACGTTGACGTTGGTGAAGTAATTGCGGCTCGCGCGATAAGGCGGCACGTACACGTCGCGCGGACCCAGCGGGAACCAGCCGACCGGTCCGCCGCCGCCGAGGCTGATCGACACGGAGAAACCGGAACCGCCGACGAACGCCACCAGCGCGGGCGCATACACCGGCCGGTACTGGCGCGGCCCCGGGCACCAGCCCCAGCGGTTGCGCACGTAGACCCAGCGGCCATAGTGGAACGGCGCGAAGCCCCAAGGCGCATCGTCCACCCAGGTCCAGCCCCAGGGCTCGATCCAGGCCCAGTGACCATCCCGGTAAGGCGCCCAACCCGCAGACACCTGCGTCGGGAACCACACGTTGCCGTAGTCGGAGGTGTCGTCCCACGCGCCATAATCGTCCAGATCGTCGGAGCCGACGACTTCGGGCGAGACATAGCGGCTCGATACGGAGTTCTGCCGGCGATCGTCGCGCGATTGCGCCCAGCGGTCGAAGTCGTCCGGCGAGGGCAGGCCTGCGACTTCGACGTTGGACAAAGACGAATCCTGGAAACGATAAGACTGGCCGGCATCGAGCTGGCGGCTTGCGCCGTTTTCGCCGTACACGGTGCCCGCGCCGTCGAATACCGTCACCATCGCGCCATTGCCGTCCGGTGCGATGTCCACGCGGTACATGCCGGGCTCGCTGGCCACGAACGCGACGGCGGGCGTGTCGATCTCGTAGGTCTGGTCCTGGCCGACGTCGCTCACGCGCAGGTTCAGCGTGCCCTGTGACAGCTCGACCTGCGCGGTGTTGTCGTTCAGATCCAGGAAGTTGAAAGCGCTGCCGTGATCGATGCGCAGCGCGGCGCCGCCCAGCTCCAGTGCGGCGCGACCGTCGTCACCGGTCAGCAGGCGGTCGCCGGTGGTCAATGGACGGTTGACGTCGGCGCTGCCGAAATCGTTTTCGCCTGCCGGCGCGAATTCGACGTCACCCGACAAATAGGCGAGCCGCGCGACGCGATCGGAAGGATCGGTCTGCGCACTCTCGTATTGCGGTGCGCTTTGGTCGGATGAAGAATCCTGATCGTAGGACTGCGCGCTGACGACGGTGGTCGAACCCAGCATCACCAGGGCCGCGACCAGCGCGGTCGGGAGCAGTTTGATTTGAAACGTTGAACGAGCGCGGGACATGGCGGGCTCCGCAGCAAACGGCTTGATCTGGGCAAGCCACCCATCGCGCATTGCTGCGCACGGTTACATGACATCGCATCCGGGCTGAACGATCGCCTGCCAATCCGCGTTGCGAAATGTGACGGTCGATTCCAGTCAGCCGTCGTTGCAGCGGTGGCAGTGGCCTCGCTACCATCGTCCGCCGATGCGGGTGTAGCTCAATGGCAGAGCTGTAGCTTCCCAAGCTACTGACGAGGGTTCGATTCCCTTCACCCGCTTGATGCCTCGCTCGCGCGGCGATCCATACCCTTCCGTCCGGCTTCCCGGGGTGGTGCGGGATATGCTTCGCCGAAGCTGGTGCGGTCGCGCCTTCCCTGCAGGCGCGCGTGATGACCATCGAGATCATGGTTGCTTCGCGCCGTGAGCCAAGGGAGGAGAGATGCCCAGCAACGGACAATCGTCCGAAAACACCCACCTGATCGGCCGAGCCGAGGTCGACGACCTGGAGGCGATCCTCGCCGTGTCCAACGGCGACGCGGCGGAGACGATCCATGCCGTCAGCGAGCATCTGGATGCGGTCTTCACCTGGGATTACACGAAAGGCGTCCGGCCTCAGCTAGGCAAGCTCTACGAGAAGGCCAAGGCCGCCCTGTGGAATTCGGAAACCGACGTGCCGTGGCACACGGATGTCGACCAGCAGAAGGTGACGCTCGGCAACGTGCTCGCCTACGGCGGCTTCATGCCCGGCATCAACGATCTCAAGGGCACGCCGTTCGAGAAATGGACGGCGAACGAATGGATCGCGCTCGGATGCGAATCGCAGAACTGGACGCTGTCGCAGTTCCTGCACGGCGAGCAGGGTGCGTTGCTGTGCACGGCCAAGATCGTGGAAACGGTGCCGTGGATCGACGCCAAGTACTACGCCGCCACGCAGGTGATGGACGAGGCGCGGCATGTCGAGGTGTTTTCGCGTTATCTCGACACCAAACTCTCCGGCCACTATCCGATCAATGCCCACCTCAAGCTGCTGCTCGACCAGATCGTGCGCGACAGCCGCTGGGACATGACTTATCTCGGCATGCAGATCATGGTGGAGGGACTGGCGCTGTCGGCGTTCCGATCGATGCACGACATGACGGTCGAACCGTTGCTGCGCCACATCCTGCGCTACGTGATGGCCGACGAATCGCGGCACATCGCCTTCGGGGTGGTGACGCTAAAGGAACTCTATTCCGAACTTTCGGCCGCGGAGCTGCGCGAACGGCAGGAGTTCGTATTCGAGGCGGCGGTGCGCATGCGCGATCGTTTCCTGCAGCAGGAGGTCTGGGAACGCATGGGCCTGCCGGTGAAGCAGACCGTCAAGTTGATCATGCAGTCGCCCGAACGGCAGGTATTCCAGCGGATGTTGTTCACCAACGTCGTGCCCAACTGCAAGCGGCTCGGCCTGCTCGATGCCGGCGACGGCTGGCTGCGGCAGAAATTCGAGGAACTGGGCGTGCTGCAATTCGAGGACATCGAGGACACCCGCAGTCCCTACGAGGAATTCCAGATTCCGCAGGAAAGCTCCGCCTGAGCACGGGCATCGGGCCGCGCGCCCGGGGCAAGCTTGCTATACGCTGGCGCTCGCACCGGGGCTTCGTCCATGAAAATCGCCATTCTTTCGCGCAATGCGCGGCTGTATTCGACCACGCGGCTGGTCGCCGCAGCGCGCACGCGCGGTCATCGCGTACGCGTGCTGGATCCGCTGCGCTGCTACATGCGCATCGGCCACGACGGCTTTGCCCTGCACTACGGCGGCCGCGCGCTCAAGGGTTTTGATTGCGTGATCCCGCGCATCGGCGCATCCATCACCTTCTACGGCACCGCCGTGCTCCGCCAGTTCGAAATGATGGGCGTCCATACGCCCAACTCCTCCGAAGCCGTACTGCGCGCGCGGGACAAATTGCGCAGCCTGCAGATCCTTGCCAAGCGTGGGCTGGACATGCCGGCTACCGTGTTCGGCGACAATCCCGATGACACCAGTGATCTGCTGGACATGCTCGGGCCGCCGCCGCACGTCATCAAGTTGAACGAGGGCGCGCAGGGGCAGGGCGTGGTGCTGGCCGAAAGGCCCGCGGCCTCGCAAAGCGTGATCGAGGCCTTCCGCGGGCTTTATGCGAATTTCCTGGTGCAGGAATTCATCCGCGAGGCCAACGGTCGCGACGTGCGCTGCTTCGTGGTCGGCGACGAAGTGGTCGCAGCGATGCAGCGCGAGGCCTCGCCGGGGGATTTTCGCTCCAACCTGCACCGCGGTGGCACCGGCAGCACGGTCCAGCTCACCGAACGCGAACGCAAGACCGCGCTCCGCGCCGCCCGCGCGATGGACCTCGGCATCGCCGGCGTCGACCTGCTGCGCTCGGACCGCGGCCCTCTGGTACTCGAGGTCAATGCATCACCGGGGCTGGAAGGGATCGAAGCGGTGACGGGGGTCGACGTGGCCTGCGCGGTGGTGCGATATGTCGAGGCAGCCGCGGGGAACTGAGTTTCATCGCGCCGTTCATCGACGACTTGCTTAGTACGAAAAATATCGTTGACACGACTCGCGGGACGTGTCTAGGATGCATCATCGGCGCAGCGTGCGCGCAATACGTGGAGTAGGGGACATGAAAGCATCGAACCGGCTTGTTTTCGCCTTGGCGATCAGCGTATCGCTTCTGCAAGGGTGCGCCGGAAACGGCGACACCCGCGCGGACAATCCGCAGCCGGCGAGTATTCCAGCCCAGGCGGCAGCGCCGGCGAATGCAGCACCGGCCACGCCCGCGGCGGCCATTCCGGAAGACAACGGCAAGCCGGTCGTGAAGGCCGACTCCAAGGAAAATTTCGAAGCGGTCGTCGCAGCCATCCACCAGCAGATGCAGCCGGGCGGACGTTGGCAATACATCAGCCAGAGCGAACGCTCCACCATGGATGGCAGCTTTGCCGACATGGACAAGCTGTACGACCAGTTCGGCAGCGTCGACAAGATGGATAATGCTGCCAAGGTGCGGCTGCTGGAGGATCAGAGTACCGTCAATGCGATCCTGACCAGGAAGGATGGCGATCGCTTGATCTGCACCAGCGAAATGCCGGTGGGCTCGCATCTGGCGGTGAAGAAATGCCGGAGCTATGCTGAAATCCAGGCGGAACAAAACGGCGCGCAGGAATTCCTGCGGACGCGCGCCCCTCAGACTCAGCAAATAAGCGGGCATTGACCAGTTGGACACCCGCGAGCGAAAGTTGCCACGGCCCACCGAGGCCGAACTGGAAATCCTGCAGGTGCTGTGGGAACACGGCGCCTGCACGGTGAGGGACGTGCATGACGTATTGCATCGCCGCGACCGGACCGGCTACACCACCGCGTTGAAGCTGTTGCAGATCATGCACGCCAAGGGGCTGGTGATACGCGACGATTCGCAGCGTGCGCACGTGTTTCGCGCGGCGGTGAGCAAGGAGAAGACGCAAAAGCGTTTTCTCGTGGACCTCGTGCAGCGGGTGTTCGACGGTTCGCCTTCCAAGCTGGCGTTGGAAGCGTTGGGCAACGCGCGCCTGTCGCGGCGGGACGCGGACAGGTTGCGCGAACTGCTGCAAAAACATGACGAGCGGAAGCAGTCGTCATGAATGTGATCGACGCGATCGGCTGGACTCTGCTGCACTTCCTCTGGCAGGGCTTGTTGATCGGTGGAGCGTACGCCGCCTTGCGCGCGCGCTGCGGCAAGCCTCATACGCGTTATGTGCTCGGCATGGCCGCGCTGGGGCTGTGCACATTGTTGCCGGCTTTGACGCTGTGTTGGCTGTGGCCCTCGCACTCCATGTCCGGACCCGTGCAACGCCTGCCGGATCGCATCTTCGGCGGAACGGGATTCGCCGCTTTTGCAAACAGCGGCGTCTGGCACCGCATGGACGTCGCCCTGCCATGGCTGGTCGGATTGTGGTGCGTGGGAATCGCGCTGCTCGGCACCCGATCGGTCCGGGAATGGTGGCGGCTGGCGCGCGCGCGCAGAAATGCGATCCGGGTCGATGCATGGAGCGAATGCGTCGATTCGCTGGCGGCACGTTTCGGCATTCGCCGCTCGATCGGCTTGCTCGCTACCGCTGCGGTGGAGGCACCCACCTTGCTTGGCGTTTTCAAGCCGGCGATCCTGTTGCCGACGGCGTTGCTGTTGCGGTTGCCGCCGGCGCAGCTGGAACTTATCCTCGCGCACGAGCTGTGTCATGTGCGCCGCTGGGACTATCTGGCGAACCTTGCGCAGGTCATCCTGGAAACGCTGTTGTTCTATCACCCCGTGGTGCACTGGTTGTCCGCGCGCGTGCGGGCGGATCGCGAGTTGTGCTGCGATCAGGCCGTGCTGGACGTGATGGGGGCACCGCCAAGGCGTTACGCGCAGGTTCTCGCGGAACTGGCGCAGGCGGCTTCGCATCTCGTGCCGGCGGCAAGCGGCGGCGTGCTGGTGGAGCGCATCGAAATCCTGCTGGCGCCTCGGCGCGCGCAGCGCACGCGAGGCGCCG
>DASXWZ010000407.1:0-3423 GCA_036503375.1 Rhodanobacteraceae bacterium
CGTTGCGCACTTCCTGCGCCAGCCTTGCCATTTCCAGTTGGCGATCGATGGGCGTGGTCGATTGGCGCGGTTCGATCCGGGTTTGTTGCCTGCGCTCGGGTGTGCTCGCGACCTGCCGCTCCGACGCCGCGTTCGCTGCCAGCACGCGCGGTGCCTGCGCCTCGGTAGGCGCCGGTGCAGCCGGTTGCAGCGGTACCGGCGCGATGCCTTGCGTGTCGGTCGGCAGCGGTCCCGAAAAACGCGCGCTCGGCCGGCGCGCCGCGTCCGCGTCGCCGCCACCGGCATTGTTGGCCTGCGCGAGGAAATCCGCGCGATCGGGTGCCTGCGCGTTCGCGGTCGTCAACAACGTCACGTCCAATGCAGGCAGGCTGGGTTTGGGTTTTGCCAGTTCGAAACCCAGACCGAGTATCAGCACCGCGTGCACGATGATCGAAAACAGCAGCGTGACGCCGATGCGGTCGGCGCCCGTGGCGGAAGGATGTGTGGCGACCGCGTTCACGCGCGTACCGCCGTTCCGAGTCCCGAGTCCCGAGTCCCGATTGCCTCAATCGCCTCGAAGAACATCCCCGCGATGTTCAATCCGTACAGCGCATCGAGTTCCCGCACGCAGGTGGGCGAAGTCACGTTGACCTCGGTCAGGTAATCGCCGATCACGTCCAGCCCCACGAACAGCATGCCGCGGCGCGTCAGTTCCGGTCCGACCTGGGCCGCGATCCAGCGGTCGCGCTCGGAGAGCGCGACGCCTTCCCCGCGGCCGCCGGCGGCCAGATTCCCGCGGAAGTCGCCGCCCTGCGGAATGCGCGCCAGCGCATAGGGCACGGGTTCGCCGTTCACCAGCAGGATGCGCTTGTCGCCGGCGCTGATTTCCGGGATGAACTTCTGCGCCATCGCGAAACGCTCGTCGTCGCCCGCCAGCGTCTCCAGGATCGCGTTGAGATTGGGATCGTCGCCGCTGGAGCGGAAGATGCCCCGCCCGCCCATGCCGTCCAGCGGCTTCAGCACGATCTGGCCGTGCTGGCGCGCGAAGCGGCGCAACTCGGCGCGATCGCGGGCGACCAGCGCCGGCGCGCAGCATTGCGGGAACCATTGCGCCGCCAGTTTTTCGTTGAAATCGCGTAGCCCCTGCGGCGCGTTCACCACCCGTGCGCCCTCGCGCGCGGCGAGATCCAGCACCTGGGTGTCGTAGAGGAACTGCGCGTCGAACGGCGGGTCCTTGCGCGTGAGGATCAGGTCCGCTTCGGCCAGCGGCTGCCAATGCGCCTCCCCCAGCTCGAACCAGCCGGCCGGATCGTCCTTCACCTTCAACGGCGCCAGCCGCGCCCAGGCTCGCCCGTCGCGCATCGCCAGGTCGCGCTGCTCCATGTACAGCAACCCATGCCCGCGCCGCTGTGCCTCCAGCAGCAAGGCCAGGGTGGTGTCCTTCTTCGGCTTGATCGTGCCGATGGGGTCCATCAGCACCGCGGTGGTGGTCGGCATGTTCGCTCGGCAGACGGGATTGGGGAATCTTCTCACAGCTTTTTGCAGCGGGACTTGACAGTGCCTCACAACGGAGCATTGTGCTCGGGTCGACGTTTGCCGCCGGGATAGCGGCACGCATATTGCATTTCTTCAGGACCCCAGTCGCGCAGTGCGCTTCTGGATCGCCAGTGGCGGGGAAGTCGAGCGTGAACGATATTGCGAACCATGGCAGCCTGGTCGGGCTGAAGGTGATGGTCATCGATGATTCGAAGACCATCCGCCGCACCGCCGAGACCCTGCTGAAGAAGGAGGGCGCCGAAGTGGCCACCGCGGTGGACGGCTTCGAGGCGCTCTCCAAGATCAGCGACCTCAGGCCCGACGTCATCTTCGTCGACATCATGATGCCGCGCCTGGATGGTTACCAGACCTGCGCGCTGATCAAGAACAACCGCAGCTTCCGCGCCACGCCGGTGATCATGCTGTCCTCGAAGGATGGCCTGTTCGACAAGGCGCGCGGCCGCATCGTCGGTTCCGAGCAGTACCTCACCAAGCCTTTCACGCGCGAGGAATTGCTGGGAGCAATCCGCCGCCACGTGGAAACCACACGAACCTGATCTTCACCGCGGATGCGCGGAGCAAAGAGGAACGCATGGCTCACATTCTCATCATCGACGATTCGCCCACCGACGTGAAGGTGCTCACCACCGCTCTGGAGAAGGCAGGGCACAAGGTCACCGCCGTCGCCGACGCGGAAAAGGGCATCAACACCGCCAAGCGCGAACAGCCGGACCTGGTGCTGATGGACGTGATCATGCCCGGCATGAACGGCTTCCAGGCGACGCGCACGCTTTCGAAGGATCCGCAAACCAGTTCCATCCCGGTGCTGATCGTCACCACCAAATCGATGGAAACCGATCGCATGTGGGGCTTGCGCCAGGGCGCACGCGATTTCCTCACCAAGCCGGTCACCGACAAGGACCTGCTCGCGCACGTCAGCAAGCTGCTGCCCAACGCGGCCTGATATCGAGAAACCGATGACGAAGAAACGCGCCAGGAAGTCCGCACACGGTTCGAGGTTGCAGTCGCGCGATGCGCAGGCCGCGATCGACGGCCGCATGCGCGACGGAACGGCCGCGGTGGAAGAGCGCGATGAAATGATCGAAGGATTCGTCGAACTTGCGGATCGTGATTCCGACCGCGTTGCCGTCCCGCGCGCACCGCGGCAGGCGCCGCTCAACGGCTTCGAGGCGCTGGTCGATTACGAGCGCCGCTCGCTGGCGCACGTGGCCGGCGTGCCGGAGCAGATCGAGGCGCCCGGCCTCTGGCGCGGCATCGGTTTCCGCATCGGCGAACGGGTATTCGTCAGCAGCATCCACGAGGTCAACGAAATCCTCGGCATGCCTTCCACGGTCACGCCGGTACCTGCGACCCGCAACTGGCTGCTGGGCGTGGCCAACGTGCGCGGCAATCTGATTGCGCTGGTGGATCTCAAGCAGTTCCTGCTGGAACAGCGCACGCATGTTTCCGATCGCACTCGCGTGCTGTGGGTGAAGCAACAAGGTGGCGGCGTGGGCTTGCTGGTCGACGAGGTGCTGGGGCAACGCAACCTCACCGACGAGCAGCGCGTCGACGCAGAAGGCGAATCCGACGAACGCCTGGGGCGCTTCGTCACCGAGAATGTCACGCTCGGAAGCACGCGGGTGGGCATGTTCAGCATGGTCGAACTGACCCGCGCCGGCGATTTCCAGCAGACGGCGATTTGAACGATGCGCGAGTGCAGCATCGAAGCCGGATTTTCCGCCCCCTTAAGTTAAGGGGGCAATCGCAACCGCGCTGAGCGGTTGCGATGGGGGTTGTGGAGATGCGGAAGGTCGTTGGGCCGATGTGTCACAACGCACTGAAGAGACTGTTTTGAAGCTGAGGGTCACAATATGAGCGCGATTTCGGGTGCAGCACAGGGACGCA
>DASXWZ010000408.1:0-2949 GCA_036503375.1 Rhodanobacteraceae bacterium
GGCGCGCGGCGAGCGCGCACTGACGTGGGAACGCCCGACCTTCAACCTGATGCAGATCGGTCTGGCGGTGCTGACCGTGATCGCGCTGGTGTGCCTGATCTCCGCGGTGCCGCAGGGCCTGCTTGGCCAACCCGACATGCGCGTCACCGGCAACAACTCCTCGGCCTGGTCGTTGCAGTGGTTCGCCGATCAATCGCGCAGTACGTTGCCGCATGCCGGCGCCTTCAGCCTGCCGCTTTGGACGTACAAGCTGGCGATGCTGGTGTGGGCGTTGTGGCTGGCCAACGCGTTGATCGGCTGGTTGCGCTGGGGCTTCGATGCCTGGACGCGCGGCGGGTACTGGAAGTCAGGTGAGCCGGAGCCCGCACCGGCGCCATTGAAACTGCCCGATGCGCCTCCGTGACTTGCTGGTGCGCGGAGTGCGTGCATTGCCGGATGAAGAGGCGCGCATCGATGCGGAAGTGCTGCTGGCGCAGGCTCTCGGCGTGTCGCGCGCGTGGCTGGTCGCGCACGCCGATGATGCCGTCGATGAAGTGCACTCCGCGACATTCGATGCTTTGGTCGCGCGCCGCGCGCGCGGCGAACCGGTTGCCTATCTCACCGGCACGCGGGGCTTTCATGCGCTCGAGCTGCACGTCACGCCGGATGTGCTGATCCCGCGGCCGGAAACGGAACTTCTGGTGGAACTGGCTTTGGCGCGCATCCCATCCGGGGCGCAAGATCTGCGTAGCCCGGATGAAGTGAAACGGAATCCTGGGCAACATGCGAGAAACTCCCCGGATTCCGCTGCGCTGCATCCGGGCTACAAAATCGCCGATCTCGGCACAGGCTCGGGAGCGATCGCGTTGGCAATCGCGCATGCGCGACCGTTTGCGCGAGTCATTGCGACGGATGCCAGCGAAGCCGCATTGAAAGTTGCGCGTGACAATGCGCAGCGACTCGGGCTTCGCAATGTCCAATTCGCGCAAGGCGACTGGTGCGCCGCGCTCGGCGACGCGCGCGACTTCGATCTGATCGTTTCCAATCCGCCCTACATCGCCGAAAGCGACCCGCATCTGCGTCAAGGCGATCTGCGCTACGAACCTCAGGCTGCGCTGGTTTCCGGCACGGACGGACTCGATGCGATCCGCACCATCGTGTGCGCCGCGCGCGCGCACCTGCGCGAAGGCGGCTGGCTGCTGTTCGAGCACGGTTACGACCAGGGCGAAGCCGTGCGCGAATTGTTGACGCAAAACGGCTACGCCGAAGTCTTCACCGCACGCGATCTTGAAGGAAGGGAGCGGGTGAGTGGCGGGCTCGCTTGAGGGGCCAGCGTGGCCCGTATGCCCTGCCGTCCTTGGCACTGGGTCCCGGCCATTCCGTGGCCGGGATGACGCATCCGCAAAGCCGCTCGCAGACAGCGCTCGCGGGCCAATGCGTCACTTGACAAACAAAATTACAGGTGTAGTTTACCCTATGAACT
Organism: Rhodanobacteraceae bacterium; assembly: GCA_036503375.1. Lineage (GTDB taxonomy): Bacteria > Pseudomonadota > Gammaproteobacteria > Xanthomonadales > Rhodanobacteraceae > 66-474. The sequence goes on from DASXWZ010000408.1 coordinate 1,463, forward strand.
ACACGCGTAATTGCATCTATGCCCAAGCAGATCCCCGCGATCAGCGAAGCCGAAAGCCGCGTGATGACCGAACTATGGCGCGCAGCGCCGCAGTCTTCCGAGGACATCGCCGGCGCATTGCGCAAATCCACCGGCTGGCACGAGAACACGGTGCGCACGCTGCTCAACCGGCTCGCCCGCAAGGGCGCGATCAGCTCGCAGCGTGAAGGGCGGCGCTATCTCTACACGCCGGTGCTGACGCGCGAACAATGGCAGGCGCAGGAAAGCCGCAGCCTGCTGGATCGCGTGTTCGGCGGCCGCGTCACGCCGTTGCTGGCGCATTTCAGCCAGCACGAAAAATTGAGCGCCAAAGATATTGCCGAATTGCGCAGGCTGATCGAACAGATCGAACGCAAGGAGCGCCGTTATGACTGACCTCCTGCTGCAGATGCTGCTGGGCGTGACGTTGGGTCTCGCATTCGTATGGCTGGCGAGAAGGCCCGCGTGCAGGGTGTTCGGCGCCGCACCCGCATTCACGCTGTGGCTGCTGCCGGTGCTGATGGCATTCGCGCCGCTGTTGCCGCGCTCTTTTGTCATTTCGAATACCTGGGCCTTGCCGGCGATCACGGCGACCGCTAGAGCGTTGCCCGCGGATATTCCCTCGGCTTCGTCATTTCCGCTCGCATGGCTGCCGATCGCGATATGGGCGGCGGGTGCTTCGGTCGCATTCTGTCGGCTGGCCTTGCAGTATCTTCGCGTTTTGCGCGCGATTGCGCCGATGCCGCAGGCGTGGCGCGCAATGATTGCTGAAACGGCGCCGGAACTCCGAGCCAGTCGCGTGCGCGTGCATGAAGCAGGGCCGGCAGTGTTGTGGGCGTGGCGCACGCGGGTGCTGCTGCCGCCCGATTTCGACACGCGTTTCGACAACACAGCGCAGCGGCTGGTGTTGCATCACGAGCTGACGCACGTGCGCCGCGGCGATGCGCTGTGGCTGCTGATCGCGGAACTCGCATGCGCGGTCCTGTGGTTCCATCCGCTTGCCTGGCTTGCATTGCCCCGCTTTCGTCTGGATCAGGAACTCGCCTGCGACGAACGCACGCTGCGTTCGCTCAAAGAAGGCGCTGTGCATTACGCGCGGGCATTGCTGGACAGTGTCGCCGTGCAGGTGCTGCCCGCACTGATTCCCTGGCTCGCCGAGCCGCAACTCAAGGAGCGTATCGCCATGATCTCGAACAAACGTCCGGGCGCGCTGCGGAGGCGCTTCGGTTTTTTCGCTGTTGCAGCGATTTTGACGAGCGGCGTGTTGATCGCCGGTGCAGAGATGCCTGCGCAAGCCGCTACCCACGTGTCGAAAACATCGACGCCGCCATCCGTGGACATCACGAAGAAGAATGCGAATCCACCGAAATATCCGGAGGAAGCACTCAAGAACAGACAGCAAGGCACGGTAGTGCTCGATGTCACCGTAGATGCACGCGGCAATGTCTTGGGTGTAGTAGTCGATCAAC